>JBEGTV010000132.1:0-7020 GCA_041179225.1 Deinococcota bacterium
ATAATCTCGAGCATAAGGGCAGGGAAAAGGGCAAAGGGTTAAAGTTGTTGAGGGTTATAGCTTTACTTTTGCCTTTTATCTTTCGCCTCTCAGGTTTAGAATTCGGGCTTCTGGACGGTAATACAAAAAGTTGATTGGCAAGTAAGAACCACTGGCTGGAACAATTTCAATTTCGATACGGTCACGGTCATTGGCGCGGTACACCACCACGGGTAAATCATTGCGGTAGAGTGTGCCACTGTCTGGTAAGGCAGTGAAGACCCCATTGATTTTCATTGCTCCAGCGTAAGGACCGCCTCTTGGCACAAGCGCCCCGACTGTTCCCCTTGCATTCTCGAGGATAATTGAGTAAGTCACACCAAAATTGCCTTTTAAGCTCATTTGGTCACCCGTGAGTACATCTCTGCCAATGATGTTTGGGTCATAATTGCCATCGCCTATAATTTGACGAATGGCAGTGCCTGTTTGAATTTGGGCTAAATCCACGGTAATTCGTCGGACTGCTCCGTAGAATGTGCCTCGTTGATGAATGCCATCTCGAGGCAGCGCCGGTAAGTTTCGCAGGGTGGTCAGCATTAACGCTCCACCCAAATCACCTAGGCTTGGAGCAACCAAAGTTTCATCTAAGAAAAAAACCGAAGTTTGAACCCGCCCATTGGTTTCAAGGTCAAACATTAAATTTAAGCCTTCACCTGAATCAAGCGGATTGGATAAGAACAAGGGAGCAGCTTTATTTGGTTCTAAAATCAGTGTTTCTAAACCACTTGAAGTTAAAAAATCCAGTAAACTAGCACGTCCAAGGGTTGCCACTACGGTGGTGGCACTGGTCACGCCAAAACGAGAAACTTTAACTGCCACGGGTGTGGTTTCTAAATTGGTGACCCAAACCATTAAACGCCCAGCCGAACTCATGCCGTTAGCGTGGTACGCCATTAAACGCGCCGCGCCATTGACCACTTCTTCGTAGAGTAAGCCACTGCGGTCTGGCTCTTCGGGAGAATCTGAAAAAATCAAAGGTACAGCTTCATCGGTACGGGCAATTTGGGCTTGTGGGTAACTCAGCACATCCGAATCTGGGAAGGTACGTCCAACAGCCACAAAACGCAAACCATATTCTTTAGCGGTGTACATCACTTCGTTAATCACTTTGATATTGACAATAAAAGGCTCAGATACCAAACCATTTCGATTGGTGACCACCAAAGCCAAACTTTTAATTCCGGGGGTAAAGTAGGCATCTTCACGCCCAGCAAAACGCTCCAAAGTAATCGGCACACCATTAGGGTCATAGCTATACTCAATGATTCGTACTGGTTCACCAATGCGGTACTCCTTTTTATCAGTCGCAAAACGCGCCACAGGTAAACTTGTGTCCACCGCACCATCTCGAGCCACTGTAATACTAATAAAACGTTGCACCGTATCAAAAGCAACCACGGCATTTAAGGCTTGATCAAGAATCCGTGCCACCACAAACATATTCCCTTCGAGAATTGTGGCAACTTCGGCAAGCGCAACTTGTCTGCCATTCAAACGTGCCAAACGCAAACTTGGGTACACCTCGAGTTTACCAAAACGCAAACCATCTGGAACGTCACGCACTGTTTCAATCGGAATTGCCAGCACTCGTCCGAGTTCACGAAGTGGCAATACAGTTCGTCCATCCACAGTACGGGCGCTCGAAGTAAATTGCACCCGAGAACCATTCAAAAAACCAAAATTGGCATCAAGAGGCCAGACCAATTGCCGAGTGGCTAGTTTTGTGGTTTGCCGAACGGGTTGCGTGGTCTGCGCCAACGCCAAGGCGGAAAAGAAAAGCGCGAGGATAAAAACGATTCGCGCAGCAAGAGTCAACTTCACATTGCCCAAGATAACAAGAATAGATGAGCAAAACGACCCACTCGAGGAAAGACAAGAGATTTGGGTGTTTCCTCTTTTCTTGACCTAATCTTTTAAGTGTTAAAATATGCCATGGATTTACAACTTAATGGCAAAGTCATCATTATTACAGGTGGGAGCGACGGACTTGGTGCAGCCACAGCTTTAGCTTGCGCTAAAGAAGGTGCAAATGTGGTGATTGCCGCTCGGGGTTTGGATAAACTAACCAAAACGGCAGCGATGATTGGTGGACAAGCCTTAGCGGTGCAAACCGATGTGACTAACTTGGCGCATCTCGAGAATCTGGTGACCCAAACCGTGGCGCGATTCGGGCGGATAGATGCGATTGTCAATAATGCGGGTCGGGCTGCTGCTAAACCATTTGAAAGCATTGCTGATCAAGAATGGCAAGATGACCTAGACATGAAATTCTTCGCAGCGATTCGATTATCTAAATTGGCAATTCCACACATGAAAGCCGTTGGTGGCGGCAGTATTGTTCATGTGCTGGCAATTGGCGGAAAAACCCCAGCCGCCAACAGTATGCCCAGCACGGTTTCTCGAGCGGCTGGGATAGCATTGATGAAAGCCATGAGTAAAGACCTAGGCAAAGACAATATTCGGGTTAATGGTGTGCTGATTGGTTTGGTTGAATCTGACCAATGGGCGCGTCGAGCCATGCAAAACAACCAAAGTGTTGAGAGTCTGTATGCCAAACTGCCTGTGGAAAACAACATCCCACTGGCTCGAGTCGGAAAAGCCGAAGAATTTGCAGATTTTATAGCCTTTTTGGTCAGTGCTAGAGCCGCTTACATCAGTGGTTGTGCGATTAACTTTGATGGCGGGATGAGCGCGGCGGTTTAACGTATACTTTAAGCATGAACCTAAAAACCGAAGTAGCAGCTTTAACCGAGAGCCTTGTTTCTGTGCGCCGTGATTTTCACATGTACCCCGAAATTGCTTTTGAAGAAGTTCGCACCAGTGGAATTATTGCCACGCATCTCGAGAATCTGGGTCTCGAGGTCGAACGTAATGTGGGTAAGACTGGTGTGGTTGCCGAATTAAAAGGCGGCAAACCCGGTAGAACTGTTCTCATTCGCGCAGATATAGACGCACTGCCTTTTAGTGAACAAACAGGGGCGGCGTATGCTTCGATTAACGCAGGGGCGATGCACGCTTGTGGTCATGATGGTCACGCCAGTATTGCCATGCACGTTGCCAGTGTTTTAGCAAAACACAAAGCAGAACTCGAGGGGAATTTTAGATTTGTTTTTCAACCCGCCGAGGAAATTGTTTCGGGTGCAAAAGCCATGCTGGAAGACAAACCAGATTTACTCAAAGGCATAGATGCGGTGGTGGGTTTGCACCTCTGGAATGACAAACCTGTTGGTTGGGTTGGCGCTCGATCAGGCGCTGGTTTTGCTTCCGCCGATGCTTTTAGTGTTTATATTCAAGGCAAAGGCGGTCATGCGGCTTCACCACACCAGTGCATAGACCCCATTGTGATCGGCTCACAGCTTGTCCTTGCATTACAAACCATTGTCAGCCGCAACACCGACCCACAATTTCCCAGTGTGGTTTCAGTTTGCACCATCATTGCTGGAGAAGGCGCGTACAACATTATTCCAGACAGCATCGAACTGCGTTGCACCCTACGCACCTTTGACCCAGAATTACGCAGCAAACTCCAAGCCCGTATCGAAACACTTTGCACCTCAACCGCCGAAGCCTACGGTGGTTCGGCACGACTCGAATGGAAAACAGGTGTGCCGCCTGTGGTCAACAATGCCGAACTGACTGAACGTTTCAAAACACTAGCCCTCGAGATTGTTGAGGATGTCGAAACCCCCAATCCAACAATGGGCGGTGATGATGTTGCTGAATTTCTCGCTCGAGTCCCCGGTGTGTACTTCTTAGTTGGTAGCGGTGCAGGCTACCCGCATCATCATCCAAAATTTGATATTGACGATACAGGTTGCTTACCACTTGCGACGGAATTACTGGCAAGTGCCGCACTCGAGTTTGCAAGGGCTTAAGGAATTTTTTGACTTGGGTCGCAAAATCCAATACCTCAGGCTGACACAGGTGTATCAAAGGCAATAGCCAAATCTGTTCCTCTCGCGTTATATTGTCCTTTCATGACGACACTCGAGACTGCACAACCAGCTTGGATGCAATTTGGTGGTGAGGCACTGCTGACAGAACATGGTTTTCCAGCCCTAAAGGAACGCCTTGGCTATCTAACGGCTGGCTCGAGAGACCGTATCGAAAAGGCGTTTCGTTTTGCGGCAGCGGCGCATCATGGGCAATTTCGTAAAAGTGGTGAGCCGTACATCACGCATCCGGTAGCAGTGGCGGTGATTTTGGCAGATTTACGCATGGATGCCAGTGCCATTCAAGCGGGTTTATTGCACGATACAGTTGAGGATACACCCGTCACGCTAGGGGATGTCGAACACGAATTTGGTACGACAGTGCGGCGAATTGTTGAAGGCGAAACCAAGGTTTCTAAACTGAGTAAACAAGCCAAGGACGGCATCGAGGACGAACAAGCCGAGAATCTGAGGCAATTATTAGTGCAGATGACCAAAGACATTCGGATTATTATTGTTAAACTCGCGGATCGTTTGCATAACATGCGTACCTTATCTAGCATGAAACCCGAAAAACAAGTACGGATTGCCACCGAAACCCTCGAGATCTACGCTCCGTTAGCGCATCGGCTGGGTATCGGGAGCCTCAAATGGGAACTTGAGGATTTAAGTTTTTTATATTTGCACCCAAAAGCTTATGGCGAACTGGCAATTGAAATTCGGCAAGCCCAAGCCGAACGCGATTCTGTTGTCCAACATGCGATTGGTGACTTACGAGAAATTCTCGAGACGGACAGGGAATTAAACCGTTGGTTGGTGCGCTTTGAAATTACTGGACGCAGCAAGCACCTGTACAGCATTTGGGGAAAAATGCAGCGCGACACAAAGCATTTAGAACAAATTTTTGATTTACTGGCAATCCGTGTGATTCTCGAGCCTCGACCTGTGTCTGACGCAGAATTCAGCAATGGCGAAGGTGCAACTCGAGAAACCCTTGAATTGCAACGCGAAAAACGTGTGTGTTATCACACGCTAGGCGTGGTACACAGTTTGTACACGCCAATTCCGGGGCGATTCAAAGATTATATTGCCGTGCCAAAACCCAACGGCTACCAAAGCCTGCACAGTACCGTGATTTCTTTAGAAGGGCAACCAATCGAAGTGCAAATTCGCACCACCCGAATGCACAGCATTGCCGAGTATGGGGTGGCTGCCCATTGGTTGTACAAATCGGGTGTGGATGACGGAAGTGGCTTCGAGAGCCGCAGTGCTGGTTTGGATGAATTGCGAAAAGGCATGAAAAACCTTTCACGCGCAGGGCAAGATTGGCTCGAGAACTTAGAAGCCTTATCGAGTGAAATTTCTGATGCAGGCGACTTTGTGGATGCTGTGCAACAAGATTTGCTTTCGACTCGTATTTTTGTCTTTACGCCAAAAGGTAAAAGTATTTCCTTACCGCTAGGTGCAACGCCAATAGACATGGCGTATCATATTCACACCAATATCGGACATCATGCGGTTGGCGCTAAAGTCAACGGAAGTATTGTGCCTTTATCATATAAATTAGACAATGGCGAACGGGTTGAAATTATTGTTAATCGTGGTTCGCCAGGTCCTAGCCGCGACTGGATGGATTTTGCGGCGACAAGAAGTGCTAAAAGTAAAATTCGTGCTTTTTTTAGGGTCCAAGAACGCGGTGAAGCCCTAACGAACGGGTACGAAACCCTAGACCGTTACTTGAAAAAACGTGGTTTACCTGCCCGTAAGTTAATGCGAATTAAGAATCTCGAGGATATATCTGAAAAACTGATGGGTTCACGCAACCCCGACGATCTTTACATGGCACTGCATTCCGGGCGATACACGGCGCAACAAGTCGCAAGGGCGCTTGTACCAGACCTCGAGCCAGCCCAAGCCTTACCGACCCCACACGAAAAACCACCACCCAGCACCAGTGGCATTTATCTCGAGGGTGGAGTACAAGCCCCAGTTAAATTTGCCCAGTGCTGCAAACCCGCTCAGGGCGACACGATTTTGGGCTACATCACCCGTGGGCGCGGTGTGACTATTCACAAAATCAATTGCAGTAACTCTAAACGCCTGCGGCTCGAGGAAAACAACCGCGTGATAAACGCAGGTTGGGATGTGGCAAGTGTTTCGAGTAGTTTCATAGACTTTGATGTGCTTGCCAAAGACCGTGTGGGACTTCTAAAAGATGTGCTTGATGTTCTTGAGCAACTGCAAAAAAGTGCGCTGAAAGTCGAAGCTAACGTATCAAATGGCGAAGCCCGAATTGGCTTAAGAATAGAATTGCGCCACGCTGCGGAATTTGAAATTGCAAAAACCGCGTTTCTCGAGATTCGTGGGGTTTTGGATGTGTTACCACTGATCAAGTAATGTTACCACTGATCAAGTAAACAGCGCGGGCTGATGGGTGATGCTGAGCTTTGGGAGAGGATTAAGGTTCGAGTAGACCAAAGGTTTAAGGGGATTTTTTCAAGAACGAATTTTCGTTAAGCCTGTGCTATGTACGCTCGAAAAGCTGAGATTCTAGATTCCGCCGAACGGCTATAGAATTATTTTTGTCATGACTCTGTGGCTTGCAAAAACCTGACATTATACGAATAAGTTGATCAAGGTCTGGGAATCTATGATTCAACTCGAGAATGTTAATCACACCTACTTAAACGGCACGCAAGCCCTGCGCGGCATCAATCTCGAGATTGGCTTAGAAGCCTTCACAGTGTTAATTGGACCGAGTGGCGCTGGCAAAAGCACGTTAATGCGAATCCTGAATGGCTTGGTGCGCCCGACCACAGGTAAAGTCACGATAGATTCACTCGAGATTAGCCGTGCAAAATCGGCGCAAGTGCTGGCGGCTCGGCGCAAAATCGGCATGGTTTTTCAGCAATTTAACCTTGTCAAACGCCTGTCTGCCCTCGAGAATGTGCTGATTGGACGTTTGGGCGTAATGCCAACTTGGCGTTCTACGGTGCGGATGTACACCCTAGAAGACCGTGAGTTAGCCTTTTCTGCCCTCGAGCGAGTT
>JBEGTV010000133.1:0-7010 GCA_041179225.1 Deinococcota bacterium
TGGCGAGAGTTCAAAATTAAATTGTTTAATCAGCTTATCCACTTTTTTGCGTGCCGCTACAAAATCCACACTAAACTTAGACCCCGGCTCGAGACCAAGAATAATATTTTCGGTCACAGAAAGCGGTTCTACCAACATAAAATGCTGATGCACCATACCAATCCCAGCGTTAATCGCATCGTTGGGGTTACGCAAGACCACGGTTTTTCCATCAATCACAATTTCGCCACTGTCTGGCGACTGCATCCCGTACAAAATTTTCATTAAGGTACTCTTGCCTGCGCCGTTTTCTCCAACCAAGGCTTTGACCTCACCCCAACGCACATCAAAAGACACGTTGTCATTGGCGAGAACCAGCGGAAA
Organism: Deinococcota bacterium; assembly: GCA_041179225.1. Lineage (GTDB taxonomy): Bacteria > Deinococcota > Deinococci > Deinococcales > JAAFIG01 > JAAFIG01. The sequence goes on from JBEGTV010000133.1 coordinate 364, forward strand.
TTGTTTACGAATAACACGCATATCCACGGCAAGTTCGGCATTGTGATTCATAGGTGTATTCTCGCACTCGAGGGTAAAGAAGTCAAAAGGCGAAAGGGTTTTACTTTTGACTTTCGCCTATTTTTCTAACTCCCAAACGAAGCAAACCATGCCTTAAAACTTGGCTCGAGACGCACCAAGGCTTTAGCAATTGCGCCTCTGCCTTTGGCTTTGGGCAGTACCTCAAGGGCAGCTTCTATAAAATCAAAACCATGAGCCTCGAGCAGTTCGGCAGCAAACAGCGTGAATCTGGCTTGATACCATGCTTGATTAGCCAGTGGTAAACGCACCAATGGGTACTCAAATGCACCAAGGTCATGACGTGGCACGGTGGTATCAGCTTGTTTGGCAACACGGCGTTTTTGGCTTCTCGAGCCACTGGGTTTGAGCAGTGCCATGTCTGCTAAGGCGCACTCAAGGTTTGTACCACTCAAGACCCGTCCCCACTCGAGGGCAGCTTGAAGGGCTTCTGGCATGGTGTTTTTGAGCGCTACCAAGTACAGATAGGTGGCTAGGAACTCATCAAGCCATTTGACATGGGTTCGCAAGCCAATTTGGTCAGCAATCGCATGACCAAGTTCGTGACCAAGGGTTAAATCTAAGAACATCTCGAGACTGGTTTTTGGTTTACTTTCGGCTTTGACAAGCAATGCCTTAAAGACCCAAAGTAAATTTGCGGGGTAATCGGCGGGGGCAAAAATAAGTCCAGAACCATTCTTTAAGCGTCTAAAAAATGTAAAACCATAAGGATAAGGACTGGCACTGCGCCAATCGGCTTCGGACAACACCAGTAAACGCACAGGGGCTAAATCATGCCCTAAACCCGTCTCGAGACTGTTGTGTAAATCTGCTAAGTAGAGACGCAGTGCATGGCTACGGCGTTCCATTCCACTTGAGCCTCCAAGGGGGATTCGTTCGGCGGCGGAGTGGGGCATGGCTTATTGTATGTGAATTATTTGGTGGACTTTGTTGTTTTACTCACGCATAATGGGTTTATGAATCTGACTCGAGTTATTCCACTGGTTCTTATTTCCGTCGCAGCGCTGGGGGCTTGTGGTTCAACCCCACTGCCCGAAGTTCCTATTCGCATTTCAAGCGAAGGTGTGACCCACCCAACCAATCTTGCACCGACCTTGGTACAGCGTTTTTACATTACTAATGAAAGTAAACGTGAAAAAGAAATTCGGCTCGAGCCAAGTTATCGCGGCTTAAAGTACCAACCGCGTAATGTGGCGTACACAGGTTATGCTGGCTGGGACGGTTTGGTTGTGCCTCGGTCTGATTCGGCTCGAGCCGACTGGCTGACCGTAAAACTGAACCGTGCGGCAACGGTGGCAGTGGTTTGGAAACTGGGTGCGCCGTGGTTAGCCGATTGGACAGCCAGCACCGAAATTGCTGGTGGCTATAAAACCTATAAAAAATCTTTTGCGGCTGGGGATGTTAAGTTACCCAGTCCCGGTAAAGGCAATGAAGCCTACGAAGTGTTGTTTGCCGAAAGCAACGGGCAGCCATCCGTTGCACCAGTTTTAGCACCGCAAGCCCCGGCTGGGGCGGCTTTGCCACAACCCAACCAAACTTGCCCAGATTGGTTGCATCATTTGTACGAAGTGACTGGGCGTGATGGTAGCAAATACGATTCTTGGCATCCACAAATAGACCCTGTGTACTGGTGTTATTTTCGACACGAACATGGCTCTGACCCTGCTTTGATTGGTTATAACGGCGCGGCGCTCGAGTATGTGGCAAAACTTTTTAATGACCAAGCCGAAATCCACGAAGGTTTTAAGAGCTTTGTAATTCGTGATGAGACTGCTGGTATTGGCTGGTACATCAGTGTTCATGCCGAAACCGGTTTTGAACACCGTGTTTGCACCCAAAACCATACTGTGGTGATTGCGGCAGTTGGCTTAAAAGACACCGCAAACTTTGCCAGTGGTGAGTTACTTGCCGAACTGGGTTTCAAAGGTGATTTTGGGGCAAGCATCACCAATAACCAAATGGGTGGAAAAAACTTTGTGATTCAAAAAACTACGCTTCAAGGCGGGGTCTGCGCCAATCAACAAACCATTTTTGACACCACCCAAGCCGCAAAATCCAAAGCCGCTAAGCGTATTCGTGTAGCTGCTGACGGCTTTGGAAACAATGGCTATGAAGGCTGGGACGGCGGGATTCAAAAAGAACTTGGTTTTAGTTTCCCCGATTGGAATTCTGGAATTGCGATTGACATTCGCAACCCAAGCACGGCTTGCGCTACTCTCGAGTGCAGCGCATTGGTACGCAATAAAAATGACCACGGTGACGAACGTACCATTTTTATGAGTGGCTTAAAACTCGCCTATAAAAAATCTTTAGATACGGTTAATGGTTCACCCGTAGATGGTGTGTTTTACAGCGATTTATACGGCAGTACCTTCTTTGACGCTAATGGCGCTGGAAGAATTCGTCAATTTGTCAAACCCAACTTAAACCTGACCCTACCAGATGGCTTTTACACCACCGAGGATGCTTGGCGTGGTTTGTACGTTAAGGATGGCAGTGTGCCACGCACCGAACTCGAGGATGCACTGGGCGAAATCAATTAAGGCTCGAGAGCAAAAAAGGACTGCACTTGGCAGTCCTTTTTTAATGCCATTTTATGGGGCTGGTGCTACAGTCCACTTTATGGGGCTGGCGGTACAGTCCACTGAAATAAAATAGAAGGTTGGTTTGAAGTTACTGGATTATTATTGTTATCCAATGCTTGTCCATTAACTCGAAAAAAAGGTTTGTCATTGGTCGCGTTTTGCGGCACAGTCACGGTGATGTCAGCACTGGTATTGCCTAGCAAAATAAAGTCTTTGGGGTCTATTTCTACACCACTCGAGCCAGAAATATTGATTTTTACTTTTTTAGCCGCAGGAGATAATAATTTAGAGGTAATCGTGACGATTTGATTCGTCCCTCGAGTCACAAAAAAATCTGTTGATTTAGGGGGTTTAGGGTTGGTTTCGAGTTGAATCAAGTCGGTTGGGACTTCCACAGGTGGCGTGACTGGTTTAGGCGTGCTTTGACAAGCTATTAAAATCGGTAAAAGCAATAAATAACGCATACACCAAGTCTACTTGAGAAATTGCTTTTTAGCTGTGTGGTTTTTCTCCTGTTATACTGCTGCCCAATGAAACGAGTTCGTATCGGTATGATTGGTAGTGGCACTGTGGGCAGTAGCGTTCTTGGTTTACTCAAGATGCGCTCAAGCATGTTTTTATCCCAAGGTTTTAAGATTAAGGTTTTGCCTGTGCTGGTACGCGACCCTAGTAAGTCCCGAGCCGATGTGCCAAGTGGAACACAATTTACTTCTGACCCAACTGTTCTCGAGGATGCCGATATTATTTTTGAAACCATGGGTGGCACAACCAAAGCCCTTGACTTGGTAGCGCCACAACTCGAGGATGGAAAAATTTTAGTTACTGCCAATAAAGCCATGTTGGCAGAATGCTGGGATGTCCTAAAGCCCTTTATGATGAATGGTCAGGTGTATTGCGAAGCCAGTGTCATGGCTGGCACACCTGTGCTGGGTCCTTTAACGGGAACACTGCGCTCGAGTAACACCTTGGAACTTCATGCGATTTTATCGGGAACTTGTAATTATATTCTTACTCGTATGGAAAGCGGCGCGACGTACACTGATGCCTTAGCCGAAGCCCAAGCCAAAGGCTATGCCGAAGACCCGCCAACGCTGGATGTGAGCGGCACGGATGCAGCCCATAAGCTCTGTGTGCTTGCCCGAATGACTGTAGACCCAAACTTTGCTTGGGAAAACATTCAAACCAAGGGTCTCGAGGATTTATCGTCTGAACGGATTCTTGAGGCAGTAAAAGCTGGTCAACGGGTCAAATTGGTCGGTAGTATTATTCCCAACGGTAATACTTGGCAAGCCAAAGTGCGTCCAGTGCTGTTGCAAAGCGATCATCCGCTCGCCCAAAGTGCTGCTAGTCGCAATGCCATGATTTTTCATGGAGATGCCAGTGGGGTGGTGATTCTTCAAGGTGGTGGTGCAGGTGGTTTGGTTACTGCCAGTGCAATGGTTGGGGATTTAATTGATCATTTTGCTGGAGTGACAGGGCATCAACCCAGCCCTGAAGCCACTCGAGTTCCGCAGAATTACACCCCAGAAATTTTTGCGGAACTTTAAGCCTTTAACTTGCATCCAATAAGAAATGGTCGGAATCTTGAACTTACGTTTTTCCCCAAGTCCCAGTCTGAACGACCTTGAGGATAATGCTTTGGTGGCACTTGCTCGCCGAGGACAAGACGAAGCCTTTGATGAGTTGGTACGCCGCCACAGCCCACGGATTCACGCTGTCAGTAGCCGAATTGTCGGACGCGAAGAAGCCTATGATGTAGTCCAAGATGCTTTTCTAGCCGCTTATCGCGCCATTGGTACTTTTCGTCAAGAAGCCCAATTCAGCACTTGGTTACATCGAATCGCCCTGAACTGCTGTTATGCTCGCACCCGAAAACACCCAGATTTAAGCCACGATATTGAAACGCCGCTCGAGACCACCGACCAAAACGACTCACCGCTCGAGATAGCCGAACGCCGCGACTTACGCACTGCCCTCGAGAAAGCCCTTGCTAAACTTAAACCCGATTTTAGAGAAACCTTTGTGCTGGTCGAATTTGGAAATTTAGATTATGCCGCCGTTGCCAGTGTTCTAGGCATTGAAGTGGGTACAGTCAAAAGCCGAATGAACCGCGCTAGAAGTAGTCTGCGCGAAATCCTAGAAGGATGGGGGTACGCACCATGAACAACACGAATAATGCTTGGGATGAATTTCTTTCTAGCGCAGCCCAAACAAATACTCGAGACGAAGCCAGCACAGAAATTGTCCTAAATGCCCTGAAACGCGAACGTCAAGAGAACCCAACTTGGAATGCGTACCTTGCACACGCCGCCGCTTTGCGTCCTGTGGATAACAATGTAATTCAACCAACTTTACAAGCCCTTAAATTCGAGCGCCAAAAAACTCGGATTTTACGCCAGACCATCACTCGAGTCGTGTCAGGATTGGCTGCCGCCGCCGCCGTCGCTGCGGGTTTTGTCTTCTTAAATCCAAGTGTCAGTGCTGACCCAAGCGAAGCCTACAATGTCTACCAAGAAGCCAGCACAGGATGGTGATCATGAAACCAGTCTGGTATATCCTTTTAGCTGTTTACCTGTTTACCTTCTACTCTTTGGCGCAAACCGAAGCACCAAAAAACCCAATTGCTTTTCTGATTAACGCCCTTGAACGCGAAGCTCAAACCAACCTTCGCGGTGAGGTACTCGAGAAACAAATTTTTCCCCCCAGAGCCAATCCAGAACAAACCCGTACCGAATTACCCGCCCCACCACCATTATCTGCCAATTGGATTCGTAAAAACTTTTATGCCAGAGCCGAACTTGGCGAGGTGATTGCGGGGCGTACTACTTGGCGGATTCATCTCGAGCCAAAAATGAGCAATGCCCCAAGTTTTACGCTGTGGATAGACCAAAAATGGTTATTGCGCCTAGGTATCCAAGAACGCGACTCGAGCGGTGATGTAACTTTCGATGCACGGTTCACCAGCCTTAGCAACCCAAAGCCACGGCAACAAGCACGGCAGTTAATGTTACTCGAACCAAAGCCAAAACTCGAGAATTTTGTGCAGAGTCAAACAGGGGTACAATTGCCAGAAGGGTTCACTATTTTTGATTTACGACCACGCACAGTCAGCAAAGATAACCTACCCGCCCTCGAGTTACGTGCCAGCAACGGGATTAGCGTGCTGGTACTGGTGTTTGCACCAATTAAAACCAGCAACACTTCGCGGATTGTCTCGAGAATTATTGGCAATGGGTTTGTCTGGGTGATTGGCAATTTGGCGCGGGCAGAACTCGAGAAAACGGCGGGTAGTGTTAAACGCAACTTGGATTTAGATGTGTTACTCTCGAGTTACCAGAATTTGCGCTAAGCTCAGTTTACCTGACGTGCTATAGAGTGGAGCAGGCTTGTGGGCTAGTGGGGTACTGCCAAGCCTTGGGAGGAAGGACAAGGCTCGACCAAGGGTTTGTTGCGACCTTAGGTCTCGAGGGCTGGGTGGTCTTTGAGTGGCTGCATAATTAAGCTGTTGATCAGTTCACCCATTCGTTTGGGGTCTATCCGATTTGATGGCTCGAGCCACCATTCAATCAGGTTAATAACTGCACCAATCACATGTCTGGCAGCTAAATCGGGAGGGATATTGGCTTTGAGTTGGTGGGCGAACTGCTCGATAAACATGGCTGAGCCGATGGTCATGACCCGTTCGAGCAAATGGCTGATATGACGGGTTTTAACCAGCATTTGGTAGCGCTCGGGTTGCTCGAGTAACTGCTTAAATAGAGTGGTCATCATCAATTCGGGCTGGTCGCTGAGGGCGTTGACACTGCTAATCAAGGTGCTGATGCTTTCTTCAAGAATGGCATTTAAGAGGCTCTCTTTGTCGGAATAATGCCTAAAGAATGTGGCATACCCGATGTCGGCACGTTCGGTCAGGTCTCGTAAGGTCAATTGTTCGTAATCGCGCTCTAAGCAAAGTTGAATAAAAGCATCTGCCAATTGTCGGCG
>JBEGTV010000134.1:0-7001 GCA_041179225.1 Deinococcota bacterium
GCCAATTTGCAAGGGATATACATTGGGTATAACTTGCGCTTCCAAGCTGCTTTTGGAGCAGCGATGCCGTTTTACATGAAAATTGCCACCGTCGTGCCAAGCACCACCAAAAGCAATACTTACGCATGGATGGATAAAATTCCTAAAATGCGTAAATGGGTTGGGGATCGAGTTATTCAAAACTTAGCTGCCCGAGCGTACACACTCGAGAATGAAAAATTCGAGTTGACTTTGGGAATCAGTGCTGACGACATTGAAGATGACCAAATTGGTGTGTACCAGCCATCTGTTGACATGATGGGGCAGAGTGCCGCCACCTACCCAGATGACCTGATGGCAGTGTTGATGAAAAATGGTCAAGTAAATGTTGCCCATGATGGACAATTTTTCTTTGACACAGATCATCCAATTAACTTAGATGACGCAAGCGCTGGGACTCAAAGTAATTTTCTAACTGGGTTGGCATTAAACCCAGCGAACTTCGCATCAGCTCGAGCGCAAATGATGAGTTGGGTAGGGGCAGACAGCAAGAATCTAGGGGCGAAACCAACCATTTTGGCTGTGCCGCCGTTACTCGAGAATATGGCGCGAGTAATTGCCGAAGCTGAGAATATCTCAGTGGCTGGTGGTAGTACCCAGACTAATGTGTACAAAGGTGCAGTTGAAGTGGTCGTGATTGGCGACCTTGCGGGTGGTGTGGCAGATACCGAATGGTACTTACTCGATACCAGCAAACCCATTCGCCCATTTGTGTTCCAGAATCGCAAATCGCCTGTGTTTACCATGCACACCGACCCAAAAGACCCAAGTGTTTTGCAACGTGATGAGTTTATCTACGAAGCCAAAGCCCGAGGCGCTGCGGGTTATTCGTTGTGGTTTCTTGCCCTTAAAGCCCGCGCTTAAATTTGCACCAAAAATCGTAAACAATGTCTCGAGTTTAGACCCTCGAGACATTTGAAGGAGAAATTATGTCTGAAGCAATTAAGGTACGGGTTTCTGCCCGACCCGAGAAAGGCTTTTACCGCGCAGGTCGGTACTGGTCAAGCGCTCCAACCGATGCCGAAGTGACTGCCAACGACCTTAAGGTGTTAAAAGCCGAAACCAATTTGGTCGTGGTTGAACTGGGCGAAGATGGTGAAGACCCGAACGTCACACTCGAGACTGAAAAAGCCGATTTGACCCAAAAGGTCGCAGCACTCGAGAAGATAAATGGTGAACTTGAGGATGCTTTAACTCACGAAAAAGCTGAAAACCAAAAGCAATTTGATCACGCTCAGGCTGGCGAGCGAATCAAAAACAACGACATCAGTGTTTTGCAAGGTAAGGTCGCAGCACTCGAGGCGAAAAACGGCGAACTCGGGCGTGACCTGACTGGCACAAACAATGCAAAAATCAGGCTCGAGACTGAAAAAGCCGATTTGACCCAAAAGGTCGCAGCACTCGAGGCGAAACTCAAAGAACTCGAGAAGAAACCCAAGTAGGCGTTTGTGTACGCCACTGTCCAAGAATTTGAACGGTTGAGCCTACCAGCCGATGTTGCCAGTCGTGCCAGTCTCGAGCAGAAATCAGAAGCGCTCGAGGCTGCCAGTGGTGAGGCTGCCGGACAACTGGCTCGAGTGTTTACGTTGCCACTGCTGACTTACGGCATAGAGCTAACCCGCTACGTTTGCCATATTGCGGCATGGGAGTTAGCAGTCACGGTTCACCTTGCACCAGAAGGCGGACGAGACAGCAATTTGTACATTCGCGCCAAGGACGCTCGGGCGCTCTTAAAACAGATTGGTGATGGCTTGAGCCAACCGCAAGGCTGGACAGATTCATCGGCGGGTGGTTCAGGCAGTGAATTTAACGGCGTGTATGCCAGTGCTGAAAGTGACCCACCTCGGGGGTGGTAATGCAAATTATTGTTCGTGGACTCGAGGCAGTACGAGCCAAACTAGCCACCCTCGAAGCTGGCTTGGTACGTGGTGCGCTGCAAGTGCTGGGGCAGACTGCCAAGGATTTAGTGCAAGATGGTTTTCGCAATGAACGCGCACCCGACGGTACTGGCTGGCAACCACTGAGCCAAGTCACAATAGCCAAGAAGAACTCGAGCCGAATACTGGTGGACAATGGCTTGATGCGGAATTCTTGGAATTATCGCGTCAGTGAAACCGATGTCACGATTGGCACGAATGACCCCAAAGCGCCGTTCCATCAGTACGGAACACGCAGGATTCCTATTCGGGAAATGCTGCCCAGTGACTCGCTGCCGACATTTTGGGCGCAAGAGTTTGACCAAGCGCTGGATGCCTACATTGCCCTGCGTGCGAGGTCGTGATGCTGAACTTAATGGCGGTTGCTCAGTATTTAGAGGGTTTGGACATTGGCAGTTTAGACAGCAGCATCTTGGAGCGGCACACCAGTCCAGTGCTGGCATTCTCGAGAAGTCCAGCCCTTGAAGTTGTGCATTTGCGCGGCAAGATTCGGGTCTTTGCGACTGGTGGCGAAGCACCACAACCCATCTCGAGGTTGCGGGTGGCGGTACTCGAGGTCAGTATTTATGTGCCACTGACCCCAAACCAAGATGAGGACATGGAGCAATTGACAGCGCTTTTTGAAGCGTATCTCGTTGCCCTCGAGACAACCGACCCAACTTTGGGCGGTCTGGTCGAGGAAACCCGAGGCACGGACTACAAATTTGGAATTGAGCGGCGCAACAGCAGCATGTACCGATATGCCAGTGTGACTATTTTCGCTGGCGACCTCGACCAAGAAGGAGCATGAACTATGAATGGAACTGATGGCAGTATCGGCATTGGTGTTGAAGGCACTTGGGGAACGGGTGTAGCACCAACCGCGTTTTTTAACGCCAAGGAAAGCATTACCGAAGACCGTGGGCGCTTGCGTGACGACTTTACCTTTGGCTCAAGGGCATTACAGCCAGCCGATGCAGGACGATTGCGTTTAGCCGGAGGAATCTCGGACATGGCAGTCCGTCCCGCGTACTTTGGCAATCTGCTCAAAGCCGCGATTGGGCAGCCAATTAGTGCAGGTGGACCAACCTACACCCATACATTTACGCCACAAGCTGGCGGCGTGAATGCACTTCACCCATTACCACCGTACAGCCTGACGGTTCGCAAAGGCACAAAGGTACTTCGTTACACTGGTGGGCAATGCGGCAAGCTCGAGTTAAGCCAAGCCAAAGACGGCATCTTAAAAGTCGGTACAGACTGGATATTTAAGAATGTTGGGGCTGTAGCTGCACCTGTCACGCTACTCGAGAGCGCAGAGCGGTTTCGTTACCGCCACCTAAACGTGCGCCGTGCAGCCGTGGCGTTTCCGTTCGTCGAAGACCTCAAAATCAGCATTGACAACAGCCTGACCACCGAAGAAGTTTTTGATGGCACAGATACAGTCAGTGCCATTGATTTTGACGGCGTGATGAAGTGCGAAGTCAGCATGACGGTCACCTTTAGAAACCAAGATACTTACACCGATTTTGTCAACAACAACAGCGCCGCTTGGGAATTTGATTGGTTGATTGCGGCGGGAACGCGGCTACAAATCAACATGCCACGATTGAACATCGAGAAATACTCCGACCCTATTTCGGGACCCGGACGAATGACCATTTCAGTGACTGGCATGGCAGAACTCGACAGCGTGAGCGGTTATGACATCCGAGCAATTTTGACCAACAACATTGCCACGTATTAGACGTAAAGGACAAATCATGTCAAATGTTGCACAGTTGTTCAAAAGTCGCTCGAGGAAACGAATGCTGGTGCTGGGCGATACGGTAGAACTCGAGGTGCGGGCGGTCACAATGGGCGAAATCACCAGCCGTGCAGGTAGTCCCCCATCGTTTTTAGCCGCGAAGCTAACGGGTGATACAGACAGCGAACTCGACCCGAGTTCGGCACTCGAAAACATAGACTATGCCGAGAAATTAACTTCAGCATTGGTTTGCGTGGGCGTATTGGGTGCATACAAAGATGACGAAAAAATACCGCTTGAAATTGTCAACGTCCACCCCAGCGAGTTGCAAGACCATCAAATTACACCAAACGACTTAGGCGAGGATTTGCCAAAAGTTTATAACCTGATTCTCGAGATTAGCGGCTTGCCGCTTGGGAAGATGGTAGACCGATTTCCCGCAGAAGTGGTTAGAAATACTGGACGCAATGGGAAAACGATACCAGGTGCGTCCAAGCGTCCTGCGCGACTCTAATTTGGGTGACTTCGATTTTGATTACGCAGCATTTGTGGCAGGGTTAATGCTCGAGAAACGAATGCAGAAACCAGACCGTGATGAAGCACCAGCATGGGGAGGGTGACACATGGCAACCAATACCATAGAAATTATTATTCGGGCATTGGATCAAGCCAGTGCGCCGCTACGCAATGCTGGAGCGAGTTTTAACGACGCATTCAGGCAAGCCTCGAGCCTAAGCGCTGGAATGGGGGTGCTTGGTTCGGCAGTTGGAGCGGCACTCAATCCAATTACCTTGGCGGCGGCTGGCACACTGGCGCTGGCGGCTGGCTTAAAAAGCAGTATTGACGCGGCGGCGGATTTTGAAAAGCAAATGGATGCGGTGGGAGCAGCCGTAGGCGCAAATGCCGAGGAAACCAAAAAACTGTCTGACCTTGCGTTGCAGCTTGGTCAGGATACAGCGTTCTCGGCGCTCGAGGCTGGGAAAGGCATTGAGAACCTTGTTAAGAACGGTTTATCGGTCAAGCAAGTTCTCGAGGGCGCAAGCAAGGCCACACTTGATTTAGCCAGTTCCACAGGCGGCGATCTGGCTAGTAGCGCCGATATTTTGACTGATTCAATTGGTATTTTTAATAAAGAAGGTTTAAGTTACAAAAACATTGTTGACCAGATAACGGGCGTAACCGTTGCCAGTAAATTCACAGCACAAGATTATGCACTGGCGATAGCTCAGGGCGGGGCTAAAGCTAAAGTTTCTGGTGTTGAATTTGCGGACTTTAACGCCATTCTTGCTTCGACAAGTCAAAATTTTGCCAGTGGCAGCGATGCGGGAACGAGCCTCGGCACGTTTTTACAACGTTTGATTCCGCAAAGCAAAGAAGCGGCAGGAGTATTTGCCGAACTTGGATTGACCAGTAAAGAACTGAGTACGAAATTCCTCGAGAACCGCGACAAAATAGATGAATTGGGCGCTCGGATGTTGGCTGGCAGTATTTCTAAAAAAGAGTACACAAAAGAACTCAAAGCCGCCAAAGATGAACTTAAGATTTTAATTGGTGAAGTTCGCAACGGGGATAATGCTTTTTTTGATTCCAACGGCAAAATGAAGACGGCTGCCGAAGTTGCTGGGATTCTAAAAGAAAAATTTTCGGGGCTATCTGAAATTCAGCGTAATAGTGCTGCCAATACCATCTTTGGAACAGATGCTATTCGCACCTTCTCAGGTTTAATGGAACAAGGTTCTGAAGGTGTGAACAAGTTCGCGGCATCCATTGCCAAGGTTGATGCTGACCAACAAGCCAAAGCACGTTTAGATAATTTGCGTGGCGCTCAAGATGCAATGAAAGGCAGTCTCGAGACGCTAAGTATCACCATTGGCACTCTTTTCTTGCCAACACTAACGAATTTAACAAAAGGTTTTACCGAAGTTATTAACTGGGTGACGAATTTTGTAAAGAGTTTGTCTACCAGTAAAGACGGCGCTCGAGTGGTGCAGGAAAGTACGACAATAATTAACGCCGTACTAAAAGCAGTAGAGCCGATTATCAAAGGTCTGGGCGAGTTGTTTAGCAGCACCATCATAGCGATTAAACGTGTGTTTGATAATGTTCTAAAACCCGCATTCATAGCCCTACAGCCGATGATTAGCGGGGTAATCGGGTTCATTCTCGAGCGCTTCAAGAACTTCTGGCAATTTGTCGGCGAGGTCATGAGTGCCGTAGCCAAGTTACTACGCGGCGATATTGTCGGGGCGATAGGTGGCTTAGGAACAGCGTTTTATAATTTCGCAGCCAATACCATCGCCAGCATTGTCAAACTTGGAGCAGGAGTAATCGAGACATTAAAACGAGTACCAGGTGCATTGATTGAGATTGGCGGAAACATTGTGCAGGGTTTAATCACAGGCGTGGTCAACAATGCTGAGAGTTTCTGGAAAACCATTTCTAATCTAGCGTCTGGGGCGCTTGACCGTGTAAAAGCCTTTCTTGGAATTGCAAGCCCGTCTCGAGTCATGGCAGAGGAAGTCGGCAAACCGATTGTGCAGGGCATTGCTAAGGGCATGGAGGATTTGACTCCGATTCAGCAGCAAGCCGTTAAGTTGCGCCAAGCACTGATTGAAGCGACCAAGGTCGGCGATTTAAGCGCCATGATTAAACTCCGTGCCGAGATTAGCGAGTTTGCCAAGACCAGCGACGCACACCGCGCTGCCATGACTGCCGCCACCCAAGCTATGGGGCTGCACAGCAAAGCCACCGACAATGCTGCCGAAGCCACCAAACGCAAAAAAGCCGCCGATGAAGCTGCGAAAAAAGCGGCGGACGAATTGGCAAAAGCCCAAGAGATTGTCAATAAGGCGCTCGAAGCTAATGCTGAAATTCTAAATAGGCGTTTTAGTGACGGTATCCAAGCCACAATTAGTGGTGTAGAGCGTACAACAGGTGCGTTTGCAAGTTTTACCGATGGGGTTAATAAGTTGACTGGTGCAGGTGTCACACTAACTGATGGTTTACTAAAAACACTTCGTGAGCGATTCCCAGAAGTCAAAGAAGAAGCCGAAGATTTTGGCAAACAAGTGGCATTACTGACCACGCAAATGCAAAATCTTGATGATGAGGGCTTGCGGCGTGTGCTGACTCGAGCCGCCAACACAGGGGATTTAGCCAGTTACGCGGCAGCCTTAAAGATTATTGAAGACCGTGCCAAAGCCACCAAAGATGAGCTTGCGAAAGCAGCTGATGCCGCTGAAAACCTAACAGCTGCACTTAAAAAAGCAGCCGACGCACAAGGTCAAGTTAGAAACGGT
>JBEGTV010000135.1:0-6929 GCA_041179225.1 Deinococcota bacterium
GGTCGCCGTATTCGCACCAGTCGGCGGCACAATATCAGTTTTCTCGAGCATCAATTCGACTTCCAATCATACCTGTGGTTTAACCTCAAACGGAAACGCCTTATGTTGGGGAGAAGGTAGTTTTGGACAAATTGGAAATACTGCGCCATCTGACGTAGCCAGACCCAACCCTGTAAACAACACTGATTACAAATTGTAAACCACTTCCCACTGCACGTTTTCACTGACTTTTGCTTTTTGTACAGCTATGGTCAAGTAAAACGCTGTCGGCTGCTTGACCACTTACAAAAAGGAAACCCGCATGAATGTTTGGTTACTACGCCACACCGCGTCAATCATTGTTTTTATTCTTCGGCTACAAGAATTCCCTAAAAAACCCAGTTCCACAAGGATGTACTCATGAAAAAACTTTTACAAAACACTTTGCTTTTTGGCTTAATCGCACTGGCTGCTTGTCAACCACCTGCGGATACCACCCCACCCACCGTTACTTTAAGCCTGAGTAATGCCACCCCAAAGGTTGGTGCAGAATTAGCACTAAGGGCTGAGGCTACCGATAACGTTGGGATTAAACAAGTCGAATTTTTTGCTGGCGAAACCAGTCTGAGCCTAGACTCCGAAGCGCCCTACCAAACCACCGCACAAGTAAATGCCAATGTAACAACCTATAAAGCTGTTGCCACCGACATTGCAGGGAATACCAGCGAATCCGTCAGCACAATTACCATTGCCAAAGACACCACCCCGCCCGAAGTCTCCCTGAGCATCAGCCCTAGTGTTTTAATCGCTGGAACACCCGCCACCCTAACCGCCGTGGCAACCGATAACACCGCCGTTACCCAAGTCGAATTTTTTGCCAATGCAATCAGTTTAGGCACAGACACCACCCAACCATTTGAACAAGCCTTAACCGCCGCACAAATAATTGCAGGAGAAACACTCTTTAGGGCAGTCGCCACTGACACAGGCAATAACACCACCGCAGCTAACCTTACAGTCACTATTGCACCAGCACCAGCCCCAACTCAAAATCTCAATTATACCGTCAGACTAAAAGACATCGAAGTTCTAGCAAAAAGCACCGATGAAGACCCAAACGAAGGCTTACAATTAGATGGTGTACTCAGCACCCAACTTCAAGATGTAGGCAGCGCCATTTTAGCCAGTCATGAATTTATTAACATTAGTCAGGTTGCAGCACCCCTAAGTCTACGTTCCCCTTTTGTTGCCAGAGAAGAGATTTTTGAAGGCGGCGCTAATTCACCAACCAACAAAATTCTGATCACCATGAATTTATTTGAACGAGATGGAGTTGGCATAACCAGTCAACGCAATAGCTTTGGGCAACAAGAAATTAATGTAAACGCACAAGCCTTAAAGCAGGCTGTAGTGTCCAACCCATTTGTGAGCGAAACCATAATTGAAACCTCTGAAGGTGACAAAATTAAAGTTGTCTTTGAAATTTTCAAGAGTCTCTAACCAACACCGTTTATCCCCTCGAGTTTATATGCTTGAGGGGAATTTTTTTTGGTCTAAAAAAGTTTTATCCGCTTCTCGAGAACGAGCTAACTCGAAATATAACAGTACCGTTACTACAACCCCCGTAAGGTCTGGTTGGACTTACGGAGGTTTTTATGAAATTACTAAGGTATTTGGGATTGTTGGGTCTAAGTTTATTTGTGGCATGTGTAAAGCCACCAGAGCCACCTAAGTCACCTCTTGTTGTGAGCTTGAAAGCATCTCCGACTGAGGTTATCGTTGGTGGTTTGACTGTTTTGCAAGCTACTGTAACGCCGAGTAGTGATGTGGCTGAAGTTGAGTTTTTTGATGGTATTTCTTCTTTGGGTAAGGACTCGAGTAGCCCCTTTGAAATGGTGGTTAGTGGATTTACAGAGGTTGGTGTTCCTAAGGCTTTTAAGGCAGTTGCAACGGATAACAATGGGCTTAAAGCTGAGGGTTTAACGGCGGTTGCTGTTGTGGCGGTTAAACCCACCAATTTCCAGCTTACTTTTGGTGATTTTTTGACAGAAGATAAAGGTTTGGAAGTCATTTTTTCATCTGAACAGATTGAATTAAAAGCCACTTACGAAGCGGGTACAGTTTCTAATCGGACAAAATGGACTTTGCAACCAAGACCGGCTGACCCTGCGCCTACTGGTGATAGTTTAGGCACAATTGTTGCTATTCCCGGAGACCCAGATGGGTTACTTTCTTCTAAGGTGCGATTTGTACCGCCTCAAATAGCAGATTTTGGTACTACTGTTTTTACTGTCCTTGAAGCACAAAGTGTGCAAGACCCGACGCAAAAACGCACGGTACTTGTCGCCACTCGGAAAAAAGGTACGCAGGATGGAATAGCAATTGTAATGGAGGGATCGTCAAACAACCAGCAACGACCACTTGGTGTACCTGCAACATCTGTTATAGACACTATTAACGACTTTGGAAGTGTTGATAACACTGCCGTCTGGCAGTTGAGCGACCCTACTTTTGGGACACTGACCTGCCCCTCAAACTCTGGTGGCAGTTGTCGCTTCAATACACGGGGCGAAATTGTGGGTAGACAAGTTGTATTTACACCAACCAAACTAGGTAAGGTCAGGTTAATAGCTGATAGCCAACACGATGGCAGAAGTGATTCCATTGAAGTAACTGTCGTTCCATAATGCTAAACCCCCTCGAGCCGAGGATTCTCGAGGGGAATTATTTTTGCCAAAATCTTTTTTTAGATCTCGAGAATGAGCGAACTCGAAACGTAACACTGACGTTACTACAGCCCGTTTAACCTCTGGTGTGGTTACGGAGGTTTAAGAATGAAATTACTAAGGTATTTTGGGTTACTCGGTTTAAGTTCAATTGTGGCGTGTGTTGAACCGCCACTTACAGTTACTTTAGGCTCGAGTGAATTAAATCCTACTTTTAATTCGAGTGTCACATTGACTGCGACTGCCACACCTGTCGGTAAAATTCTGTCCCTTGAATTACTCGAGCTTGATGCCACTGGAAGGGCAACATTGGTAAAAAGTGTTAGCGCAAATACCTTGACGCATTCTGTGAGCATGGGTGTGGCTGGCTCGAAGCAGTCCTTTGTGGCTCGAGTCACCGATTCGTCGGGAACGGCGACAAGCAGCGCTGTGATTGATGTGAGTACCCAAGCTGTTTTGAATCTTCAAAGTATTCCTTCTGTGGTGGCTGTTTTTAATGGTGCAACCAGATTGATACCAACCTTGAATTCTGCCAGTAGCCGCATTGCCGAAGTCGAATTTTTTGAAGGTACGACCCTTTTAGGTAAGGTCAACAGTGCGCCATTTGAATTTTTGCTAGATGAATTTAAGGTGGCGGGTTCTCGAGTTTTTAATGTTGTTGCCACGGACACCAATGGCTTAAAAGTAAGGGGTGATATTACTGTGAAGGTCGAACCGATTATCCTCGAGAGTGTCTCCCATGATGTTTTTTTGAATGTCTTATTATCCCCAGATTTTGCGACGCTTCGCGCCACATACAAAACTGGTGGTGATTTAGGAATTGGTACTTTAACAAATTGGTCTATTCTCAAAGAAGATGGTAGCCCCGCACCCACCGATAGTAGTTTTGGTTTTTTTCAAGCTATTCCAGGCGAAGCCAATGGATTACAGTCCAGTAGAATACGGTACATACCACCAGCCGATAAAGAATTTGCTATTCGTATTTTAGCTGAACACGCCACAATTGCAGGAATTAAGAACGAAACTCGTTTACTTGAAATTACACCCAAAGGAACAATAGAAGAGTTACGCCAAGTTACTTTTGTTGGGGATGGCGTAGTTGACGTAAACCCAAACAGAGTAACCCTTCGTGTTGGGCAGTTCACTGAATTTAGTCCTTTTTTTCTTGGCATCGTCGGGGATGTAGATAGCCGAGTTTTCTTTGCCAACGACGCATTTAATGCCATTGGAACTATCGGATGCCGAGTCGGAGAGTGTGTCAGTGTAAGTGGCTTACTGCAATCAAACAGATTCAGATTTACTGCCACTCGAGTTGGTAGTGCCACGGCACTGGCTCGGAGTGTGCATAATTTATCACTCGGTGCAACCGTCAACATCACAGTTATTCCCTAATTTTTTATTTTGCTATTCGGTTTTCGGATGAATTTGTATGCAGGACAATAACAATCCTGCAAAAACTCTAAAAGGTACACACAATGTCAATATTTGGTTCATTCAAAACCCTACCACTCCCCGATTTACTCCCCATCCTTGGTCGGCGCACAGGAGTTCTCGAGATTGAAGATTTACCGCACTATGGTCGGTTACACATGGTACTTGAACGGGGCATTGTTAGACGGTTAGAACACAATAGCCTGAGTATGGATCGGGTTCAAGCTCGGGCTGTACTGATTGAAATGGTCAACAATGACCACGGTTCGTTCCGGTTTAATCCCATTACTGATTACGTTCCAAGTAGCCAAGATTTGAATTGGTCAATGGAAAAAGTTTTGCTGGGATTAGCCACCCAAGTAGATGAACATACCCATGCCCAAGCCAATCTTCCCGACCCTGATATTGTTTTTCAATCACTCAATCTCGAGCCTCCCACTGAAGAGCCTCTTTGGTCTTTCTGGCAAGGCTCGAAACAATTTTTGCAACAAGGAATTTCGGCTAAGAAATTAGCGCTACAATTAAAAATACCCGAAAGCCATGTTCAATTTTTTATGTACAAATTACGATTATTAGGCAGAATAACGCCTGTCCGAATGATTGCCACCCAAGCTGTTAGCCCCGTCAAAACCGAACAGCAGAACCTAGCCTCGAGATTACTCAAAGCCATTTTTGGGAGGAAAACATGAAACCCCTTAAATTGCTGATTAGTGGACCCGTCGGGGCTGGTAAAACCACGTTCATACAATCATTATCTGAAATTCCAGTGGTCGAAACCGATGAACTGGCATCTGAGAATATTGGAAAAACCTACACCACGGTTGCGATGGATTTTGGAATGCTCGAGTTAGATGGAATCCGGATTCAACTCTGGGGAACACCGGGGCAGAACCGTTATAAGTTCATGTGGGACATCCTTGCCGAAGGCGCATTGGGCTTAATTTTACTGGTTTCTGGCGAACAACCCCAAGATTTTATTGTGGCACGGTCAATGCTCGAGTACATCACCAGCCAACACCCAATTCCGTACTTATTGGGCGTGACCCGCCAAGACCAACCCGATGTTTGGACTCCCGAAGATGTAGCAGATTTCTTTGGCTTACCACCAGAACACGTTATTGGCATTAACGCGACCAGGGCTACATCCTCGATTCAGACTTTAATTGCTTTGCTCGAACAAATCCAAAACCAGAAGTGGAGAGGAATTCCATGACCAATTACGAATTGAAAGACCAACCGCTCGAAATTCAAAATATCCTCGAGTTACTCCTTTTAAGTGTTCCAAAACTAACTGGTGCGTTACTTGCCACCACTGATGGTTTACCAATTGCTTATAAACTCGAGCGTTTAGACGTAGAACAAATATCAGCCATGATTTCTACCAATGTTGGACTTGGTAAACGCATCGCTGCGTCTCGAGGAATAGATCCTATGCAAGCCGTGATTGTCCAAGGAGCAGGTGGTTACTTATGTATGTACAGTGTGGGTGATCGTCATGTGCTGGCAGTTGAAGCCACTCAAGATGCCAGTCTTGGGATTATTCATATTACTGCCCAAAGATTCGCCCTTAAAATTACGAATCAACTCTTGAACTTAAACACCACGCTTGGCACGTTGGCTGTCTTTGAAGACCCGTGGGCAGTGTCTTAAAAAGGAAACTTTTATGAATGTAGAAATTTTAGAAAAATCCATGCAGCAATGGAAAAATAGCCTCGGGCTGTCGTTAATCTCGAGTGATATTGTCGGACACGATGGACTTTGCTTAGTCTCGCACCAGAGTAATCCGATGGTTGCTGCTTTATTTAGTGAAATTGCAGCCAATGGAAAAGCAAACATTAAACGCGCCAATTTACCCCCGTCGCGCTACACCATGATTCACCTGAAAAGTGGCAACCTCGTGATTTTACTGTATGCCGATAACTGCGAATGGATTAGTGTGATTAACCGCACACAAGTTAATCTAGGTGTACTGATTAGTGTTGCCTTACCAACTGCCTTAAAAAATCTCGCTAATGCTTTCCCTAAAGAAAGTGAATGATGATCCCAGACCACTTAGAAATGCTATCGGCAGCCATGATGGTATTACAAAAAAATCTTGGCAAAGGCTTAATTGCCACTAGCGTTCATGCGCTTGGTGACACCACAGGCATAAAAACCTATGTCTTAGAAAAAGCCATTAACATGAACACCACCAACGAATTTTTAAGCAACTTGACCAATGACACTGCCAGCGCACTCCTGACCAGCGAAGTATCCGAATTGGGCGATTTTATGCTAATTGCCCATCAGGGGAATCACCTTCATTACGTGGTGAATAACAACAATTTGCGCTGGAATACGCTTGCCGATATTTCCTTGGTTGGTTTAGGAAAAATACTTTATTACGCCATCCCAGAACAAATTACTGCCCTAGAGCAAATTCAAGCCCAAAATACACAGGAGTACAACCATGAATCTTGATACAGGAGTTAAACCATGAACCTTGATATTTTAGAAAACAGTGTTCAAGACGTTCAAAAAGCCACAAAATCAGGGTTGCTTTTTATGGGCATTACCATGATAGCCGATGGCTTAACCCTTATTTCCTACCCGCCAAGCATGGACGTTGATTCGAGTGACGCATTTGCATCTGCTTTCATGACCGAAGTCAATAACGCCTTACGAATGAGCGAAGTTGGCGAAGCCGAATATCTGATTACTGAAACAGAAAGCAACATGGTCGGCGTGATTATTGTCGAACAAGTCCTTTGCTGGTCAACTGTTTTTAACATGAAAGAAATTAGTCTTGGTCTG
>JBEGTV010000136.1:0-6921 GCA_041179225.1 Deinococcota bacterium
ATGATAATCTGTTGTTACGCGCTCGTAGCTCAGTCGGATAGAGCAAAGCACTCCTAACGCTTAGGTCATCCGTTCGATTCGGATCGGGCGCACCAATGTCAATTTCCGTTTAGTTTGTCAGTGGTTTCCGTTTAAGCTGTCATTGCCGTTTACCATGTCAATGCAGTTAAAATATAATCAATTATCTGTCAATCACGGGTTTTTGCTAATTCGGTGTCGAATAATTTCCATTTTGAGTGTCAGTGAGTACGAGAATTTTAAGAATAGAGCTAAACTTTACCCGTGAAGTAAGTATAGCCGTTTGTGCCAAAACGAGCTGACGTACAACTTTTACAAAACTTTAAAGGCATGATAATCTTTGGTATTGCGCCCGTAGCTCAGATGGATAGAGCAAAGCACTCCTAACGCTTAGGTCACCCGTTCAATTCGGGTCGGGCGCACCAATTTCCTACCCAACCAACAACATTTCCAGATCAAAACTCAATCGTCTCGTGGGGCGAAACCCCGTTGGGACCCCAAACCAGTAACCTCGGATATTAAAAAAAATACAAGTTTCAATCTTCTCGTGGGGCGAAACCCCGTTGAGACAAGCTAAACGAAAAAGCGCTCCAGGTAGTAGCAGGTTTCAATCGTCTCGTGGGGCAGAACCCCGTTGAGACGCTTCTAATCCCTTGGCACCGTGGATTGTACAGTTTCAATCGTCTCGTGGGGCAGAACCCCGTTGAGACAGCAATCATATTCCAAAGCGTGAACCAAGTGCAAGTCGCTGCACTATCCGCGAACCTCAAACTTTTACAAAATTCAAGGTTTTATTTTTTTGTTGTTAGAGCCTGTTTAGAATCGTGCCTCATGACATTTTCGCCAATCTTCGAGCCATCAATAACGTCATCGCGGCATACACCCAACCTGTACTTATTGCCACCAATCGCTCAAAGTCACACAACAATCGCCGATTATCACATAGCCACGAAATTGTTCTCTCAACCACCCAACGACGAGGCGCTACCTCAAAATCAGGTTTGCCAGGCTTTGAGATTCCACTCGTCAACTCCAAATCCCAATCTAATGTTTGCTTCAACCATGACCTGAACGGCTCTCCACCAAATCCTTGGTCTGCCCATGCTACTTTGACCTGCTTCAATGTCTGATTCGCACCTTCCAGCCCAATCATTGCGGCTTTTGTCTCGGCTGTATTCGCAGCGACTACCTTGACACTTAAAAGCAATCCCATTGTATCCACCAATAAGAATCGTTTCCGCCCATTGACTCGTTTGTACCCGTCAAATCCGCGTTGCTCACCGCCATGCAAGGCTTTGACACTTTGGGTATCAAACACGACTGCGCTGGGTTGTGCATTGCGTTTATCTCGTAAGCGAAGAAGAATTCGTAATTCTGTGTTGAGCTTCTCCCAGATTCTAAGTTCACAAAAACGAAAATGGTAATCGTAAATGGTTCCCCAAGGTGGGAAACAAGCAGGTAAAGCTCGCCATTGACAACCAGTTCGTAGGACGTAGAACATAGCGTTGAGGATGATTTTCCATTTCCACTTGCGACGGTACTTGTTACCGCGCTTGGGAAGATGGGGCTTGATGAGGTTACGTTCTCGTTTGGTAAGATTACTTGGGTAGGATTTCATTGTGAGAAACGAAGCCTACCCACTTTTTGACGAATTTGCTAATTTTACTGTTACTCAGGAATGTCGTTTAGGACTATTCCAAACAGGCTCTAGGCAAATACACACCATGAATTATGTAGATTTTGGCTTCCGCGAACCTTCTGGTGGTTTTGACTTCATATCTGGTTCACGCTGAGGTCTCGAGACCCACCCATTAGTATACAAATCCATATCCCACATATCTAAAACCAGCATCTCAATACCTTTTGGTAAGACACTTGCATCAACTGTGACAGTATAATCATTAAAAGCTCGGGGTGGTCGGTTGGTGTCTTTTCGTGTTATCGAAACCACGCTTCCTAAATCAAGTAGATAATGTGCTGGAACACGCCCAAGTTTTGCCTGTTGTTCTGAATGCTCTGGTTTAATTGCGTCCCCAATATGTTTAAAAATCACGAGTTTCCGTGCCGACATCATGCCACGACTGCCACTTCGACTATGTTCAAACATATTTAATAGGGCTTCAAACAGCAATTGCAGATCGTCCTCTGAGAATCCTGTGTTTTCTGCGTCAAATGCACTGATAAAGCCTTTTGCCACGTATAGCCCATACGGTATCAATGCCTTGCGTCCCATTGTCCGTAATTGGTCTTTGGGTTGATTCACTTCCCAGACTTCATAATCTCCTAAACTTTTGGCGTTTTTTACTGTTTCTGTAACCGCAACTCGAGTAATTCCCCAATCCATAATGTGAATTGGGTCTACACTGCGAGCTGGAATTATTTGTACTGGTCCAACCAATTGCCCTGCGTTTGCACCAGTGGACATGACCGCACCGAATGTTCGGACATCAAAGTATGTTTCACACATGAGTTTTGCAGCTTGGTCTACAGCCTCTTTGGTTGCTTTGCCTGCTTTTCCAGTTTTCTCTCTTGCTTCAAAAATTTTTCGATTTAAGTTAATATCGTGTTCAACAAAGATTTTTTCGCCAATACGTGCAACTAAATCTCGGATTTTACGTTTCAGTGAAGCATCAGACACCAATCCGTGTCCATCTTGTGAATCTATTCGTGGCAAATTTTCAGTGTCAGGGTCGCCATTTGGGTTACCATTTTCACAATCAAAAATAAGCATGAATTCGTACCGGTTGTTGATGACTCCCATAATTCTCCTTATATATTGCCCAGATTATCCGAATAAATGTACGCCCAATCAAGCTCTGAAATCTCTAAATCCTCTGTGGTATCAGGTTTATTTTTGAGTTTTGCTTGGTTGTAAACAAACTGCTGGTAATAACCCAGTAGAAATAGAATTTGTTTCTCGAGCGAATCAAGTGCTAGGGAATGCGTTTGTATTTTTTCAAGAATCAATTGAATCTGAAATTGAAAGTATCTTCGGAACCAAGAATGGTTAATTGCCATCGTCTTGAGTTGACGTTGTGCAACAGGAAGTTGTGAAATAAGGATCGCTTGGGGTGACGAACAAGCCCGAAGGTAAAGTTTATGGAGTGCTGGGAGGCAAGCATCTCGACCCACGTGAATCTGCCTAATGCTCTCGAGAATGGCGATCAGCCGTCCGAATAAGTAGGTTACATTGGGGTAATCCAAATTGACTCGAGCCAAAATGTTTTTATGTCCTTTGTATTGAAGAAAGGCTTTTAAGACACCCAATTGAATTTCAAAAGTCTGTAGTTGGTTTGAGTCTAACCCTTTTAAGCCAAGAGCTTCTTCTGTCCGAAGACTCCGATTTGCGTTTTGGAGTAGGTTCAATGCCAGTGCGTGAGAAACAGGGAAATCTGGCTCAAGTAAGGTATTTATGAAGTCAATCAATGTGGGGTTAAACTTCGTTTCTTCCAAAATTTCTGTGGACTTTTTTTTCTGCGATGTAAACAAGTTATTGATCACATCAGCTAAAGACACCCGATACACTTTCCTTAAACCGACAAGGTTTGTTTGTTCCTGCCATTTCATCAGCCCATTCAATGCAGTTTTGAGATAAGCTGTTTTATAGCACAGAATTCTGGCGCGTCCCATGACTTCGCGCATGATAAGAAGATGGTATTTGATTTCTCGAGTCTTTAATTCTGCCATGCAGTCTTGAATGACCCGCTCGAGAGACACTTCTGGTGGGTCTCTTCGAGGTTTTTTGCTTGAACGCAATACCTGACCCAAAATATCTAATTGAGGCTCAAGTTTTTGATCATACCAATACACAAGTTTGACCCCAGCGATTTTTACAGCATTTTGCAGTAGATGCTCAAGCGCCGCGTGATAAGCAACGGCGGCAGTATCAGACATGGCTGCGTGTTGCCCTGCCACTAATCCATACGATTCAAAAGCGAACTTATTAGTGGTGATCAGTGGTACTCCGAAACTGCGTTTTTCACCAAGCATTAGTAATTTAGAATGAATCCGCACTGGCTTAACGATTTTACCTTCTGCTAACGAAATCATCGTGCCTTGGGTTTGTTTTTCCACAAAGGCAGTATGTCGAAATGTTTTCCACCAATCATGCCAAACAGTCTGCTCGAGAATACAACTCCCATCAAGGATGAACGAGAGTTTATCGGTTGGTTTTGCCTTTATTTCAAGTAATTTCAGCCGTACCATCTCGAGATTTGTAGTTGTCGTCAGAAATTTATGAATGGGTCTGAGGGCTTCCACTTCTTGGCTTGCCAATTCGATCAAAATAACAAATGTCTCATGATGAGCAAGGGTTTTGGTGTCATCGTCTGCTACTTCCATCAGCACCACTCGAGAACAAGAATCGCTTAAAAAGTGTGCCGCCTGCCGAACATTGAGGTTCATTTTTCGTAGGGCTGTGGGCATTGAAACCAAGTCGCCTTGCTGTAAATCTGGACAGTTTGGATATTTTACTGTACCTTTTGGTGGTCTTGCAGCCGTTACTGCAAGTACATCACCATAATGATCAAGAGTAACCAACCAATGCACTGCTTTAGCAATAAAACCAGGCTCAGATACCAACTGTTCTTGCTGGGCATAATGCACTAGGCTCTCGAGCATTAAAACATCTCCATTTGTGTTTTGATGACATCAGCACTCGAGAAATTAGGGACTTCTAAAACCCCATGCCGAATCCTGCCACGGAACACACTGATACTTGGTTGACTTTGAATGTTGCTTGGACTTGAAAGGTCAAACACGTCGTAAAGCATGATGCCAATCTCTTCATCAATTGGTATTCCAGCACCATAAATGGCTGGAATCATCTCAAAGTAGGCAACGAATTCACGACATCCCAAGTAAGGTTGGTGATAGCACTGTCCTATTTTGGCTCGGCGTTCAAAAATTCGGTGTATTTTCTTCTCAAGGGCTAAGTTTTTTGTGTACAGCACAGGTTGAGCAAATATTCGGTATCTTACTTTGCGTAGAATCATTGATTGGCGTTGAGTACGCCCGGTCTCTTTATGAATACCACCCATACCATCTGCGACTAAAGGTTTGGGTGGTAATCCATTGTTCAATATTTTTGCCCGTCCCTTAACTTCACTTCGAGTAAAGGGAATAAACTGAATCGGGGCTAGAATTTCGACTCGTTTAATTTGCCAATAAAATAAAGTCGTTGGTATTTTTGCACCATCAAAACAAATGAAAATCGAATCAAAAATAGCACGAGCGGCACTCGGCGTAATCACTGGGTAACTCAAGCG
This sequence comes from Deinococcota bacterium, assembly GCA_041179225.1. Taxonomy (GTDB): domain Bacteria; phylum Deinococcota; class Deinococci; order Deinococcales; family JAAFIG01; genus JAAFIG01. The sequence continues at coordinate 5,286 of JBEGTV010000136.1, forward strand.
TTCAACTTTTGATTCGGGACGTGTGAAACACGCATAATCACCCCAAACCTCGAGTGCCAATTCACTCACATGACCCTCGCATTTGGCATCCGAATAGATTCAAGTGTGGATAAAAACGCCTTTTGTAATCTAACTGAAACGCCATAATCAGCATATTGTCGTGTATGGGCTATCAGTTTAGAGATTTGCACATCAGGGTTCGCAAAAACCCAAGCACAAAGGATCAGCGCATTTGCCCTACGATGGGTGTCAGAAAACCGATCATCCAACAGTTGTAAATCGCAAAAATTTATAAAAACCTGTGAGCAGGAAACACGAATCAGTTGCCTAATCAGCCGTTCAGTAATACCCACAAATGTTTTAGCCGTCAACATCCTTCTACCAGCAAGGTGAACAGTATCCTCTGTTTTAAGCGATAAAAACCATTCTTGAAATTCAACAGCCTGTTTTAATTCAAAACAGGCTGTTGAGGCTTTACGGTAATCAAATCCACAATTTTTACAGATTTGAATAGGTGCGTCTCGATCCATCAAGTTAATCTCCAAACCTGTTTGACACTGAGGACAATGTTCAGATAAAGGCAAATAGTGTTTATTACAAAATGCCGTTACTTGCAAAACCCAAGGTATTTTTATATATGGTTTTGCCATCTCACTCAGGCATTTGGGGCAAACTTTACATTGCACTGATGCTTTGGTTTTTTCTCGAGCAGGCACTGAATACGGGGTGGAATACGCTACTTTTGAGGATTCCATAACTGTACCAAAGTGTGTCTTGAGAATTTGCTTTGGATAAATTCCCAAGGCTGAAGCAACCAATTGAACCTCTGCTGCTGAAATAGGTTGTATACCCGCGATGATGTGTTCCAATTGCAAATTCTCAACAATCCACCTCGCTGGGACAGTATTTTCAAGGCTGCACCGCAACAACCATGATTCAAACAATTCATTGGCTTGCGGCTGCGGATGAATCGCCCAAAGTGCTGTAGGAGGAGTCTCAATCATGGATAAACTCTGTGTCAGACATTGTACTCCCACACTGTCCGCCGCACAAGTTCTACCTCAAGTGTATTAGTTGGTGTACCCTCTTGACCTCATGGCTATCATAAACAGATCAATAAGAAAAAACTTTGACACCAAGAACCCAAGTGTCGTAAATTATTGTTCTCAACGGGATTTATCCTCCGAGACGATTGAAAAAGTCGCATAGAACGAGCTACTCCTCAATAGGGAATCTGACTGGCAAATACTACCCGATAGATTCCCTAGCCAAAATCTCGAGTGTCAAAAACATCAAGCACGCCTATGCCTTGCTGAACTCTTTTGATGGTAGGAATTCCATTCTTTACAGTCTATATCACCGTAAAAGTCTTATTCCACCCAGTCAATAACAAAGACTTCTTCAACCTCAACCCGTCGTTCAAGTAACACCTCGAGCGCCGATAGAATCTTCTCGAGGGTTTTGACATCCACTCGAGTTGCCTTTCCTTGAGCTAAGTTCTCGTACACCGTGCGTTTGGTCAGTTCAGACTGTTCAACAAGTTTGTACATGCTGATGCCGTGGCGTTGCAGGGTCTCTTTCAGTGTCCAGCGAAGTTGGGCAGGCATCACCCAAAACCTAATGCCACCATTGCCAA
>JBEGTV010000137.1:0-6921 GCA_041179225.1 Deinococcota bacterium
GACAGCCGTTGGCATAAAGAAAGGTGAATCAAATTGAATAAAACCACGATCCCTGAAAAAATCGTTAATTGCGGCTTTAATCGTGTCACGTACCCTGAGCGCAGCCCAAGGTTTACGATGGCGCAAATGCAAATGGCGGTTATCGAGTAAAAATTCTGTACCGTGTTCCTTTGGAGTGATTGGGTATTCTTCGGTCGGTAAAGCCACGACTTTAATGTCTCGCACGGAGATTTCAAACCCACTTGGCGCTCGAGAATCGGCTTTGACTATTCCCACGACTTCGAGACTGCATTCTTGGGGCAAGCGTTTAGCCAGTTCAAAAGTCTCTTCGGTCACATCGCCAATAAAAACTGTGCCTTGAATAAAACCAGTGCCATCACGTAGTTTCAGGAATTGCAATTTGCCTTTACCGCTTTTGTCGGACAACCAGCCTTTAATCGTAATGGTGTTTTCGGCGTGTTGCCCAATATCGTTAATAAATACTCGCATAGAGAGATTCTAAGGTAAAAGGGTGAAAAGGTTAAAGGGCAACCACGCCCGAAGCGCCCAAAGCCTGAAGGTGCTGCTTAAGGGGCAAGACAGGTGCGCGTGCGTATATGGTGAGGAAGTTAAACGCTGCCACGCACTGCTATGGCTTGCCCTTCGAGGGAAATATAAACCAGATCGCCAACCCGTTGCGGATTTGGGGCTGGGGTTTGAATCAAAATGATGCCGTGCTGGGTTTTAACGGTAAAGGTAATGTCGTGTCCTTTGAAATCACGGATTATAATTTCGCCGCTCACACCTGAACTCGAGAAGCGCAGGTCTTCGGGGCGGATGCTTAACATCGTATTGCCGTCTTTGTATAGAAACGGAAAAGCACCTAAGCTGGTTTGAGCCATGTTATTCAGCACTCGAGCGGGCAGCAAATTGGTTTTACCTAAGAAACTTGCCACAAAGGCGGTGCGTGGTGTGGCGTAAATGCTTTCGGGTGCGCCAGCTTGTTCTAGGTTGCCGTCGCGCATAACCAGTAATTGGTCAGCAAAAGTCAGTGCCTCTTCTTGGTCATGGGTTACTAAAAGGGCAGTGGCATTGGCTTTTCTTAGGATTTCACGCACTTCTCCGCGTGTGGCTTCACGCAGACCAGCATCTAAGCTCGAGAAAGGTTCATCAAGCAACACTAACTTAGGGTTTGGGGCAAGCGCCCTTGCTAATGCGACACGCTGTTGTTGTCCACCCGATAATTGGTGTGGGTAGCGTTTCTCGAAGATGCTTAGTCCGACCAAGGCAAGCACTTTTCTGGCTTGCTCCAAGCGTTGGGCTTTGGGTAATTTACTTAAACCAAACAGCGTGTTTTCGAGTACCGTTAAGTGCGGAAAGAGCGCATATTCTTGAAAAACAAAACCAATTTCGCGTTTCTCTGGTGGGGTATCTATTTGGTGCGAGACCAGTTCAGTCTCGCCCAAAGTAATTTTGCCAGCATCGGGGCGTTCAAAACCAGCAATTAAGCGCAAGGTAGTGGTTTTTCCACAACCCGAAGGTCCTAGAATTGCGGTGATGCTGTTGTCTAAGAGCGAAAAAGAAAGGTTATTGACCACTGGTGGGTGGCTTGGGTGGTAACGCTTGGTGAGGGATTCAACAATCAGCATATCCGAGTGTCCGAGTCGGATTATTACAGCTTTAGAATCTCAGTAACGGGACTCGAGTCACCTCTATTCTTGGCGGGTCATGCTGCGATTCTTGGCGGGTCATGCTGCCCGTCATAAAAACATAGACTTATGGCTGAGAGACGCAGCTTTGCCATGAATCAGAATTGTCCGATTTGTTATGCCGATAATCCCCCCGAGGCAACCGTCTGCCATCTTTGTGGGACATCGTTTTTACAAATTCAAAATTCAAGCATCATCAGTGATGAACTGCCCGCAGGTCAAAGCCTAAAGAATGGTCAGTACCAAATTCTAGCCGTGATTGGACGCGGCGGATTTGGCATCACTTACCGTGCTTTTGACAATCATCGGCGTGAGTACGTGGCGATCAAAGAACTTTTCCCAGATGGCTTGGTCACAAGGGACAACAGCACGGGTTTTGTCTTACCCAAGGCAGGCGAAGCCCGTAGTTTACGCAGCCTGACCATCCGCTTTGAAATCGAAGCCGACACCATTCGTATCATTCGTCATCCTGCGGCTGTGACTGTTCTAGGGAGTTGGGAAGAACTTGGTACAGCCTATATGGCAATGGAAATGCTTGAAGGCGAAACCCTTGAACAAAGAATTTTACAAGGCAAGTTAAACGAAAAAAGTGCCAAGCGTTTGCTTGTGCCGCTTCTCGAGTGCTTGTTTGATTTACACGAACGCGACCTGCTCCACCGTGACATCAAACCCAGCAATATCATGATTGTATCTGGCGAACCTGTTTTAATAGATTTTGGCAGTGCTGCCGAATTTGCCCCTCGGGACAGCGTGCGGGTTTCGCATCGGGTGGTGACTCCTGCTTACGCTCCGCTCGAGCAGTACGCCTCAGAAGCCAAATTTGGACCATACACCGATATTTATAGTTTAGGAGCAACCTTTTACGAAGCCATTACGGGAGTACCCCCGCCCAGCGCTTTAGAGCGTCGCAAAGGCGCAAGGCTTGTGCCAGTCACACGCATCAATCCCGAAATTAGTGAAAAATTCTCGAGTACATTAGAGTACATGCTCGAGGAGCGCGTAGCAGACCGTCCGCAAACCGCTCAGCATGTGCTGCACGAACTTGGTTTGGTAGATATTAAAAGCCGTAAAGAATTTTCGATTAAGAGTCTGGATGAACAAAATGGCGTGGTGCAAAAATCCCCGCTCACGACTCCTCGAGTTTTAGAACCGCTCGAGCCAGTCGAAAAACCCAGAAAAATCTTTGCTCGAGTTGGCGCAATTAGTGGAATGCTGACCAAATGGCTTAAAAAGTAAGACAACCAAAAAAGGGGTTTTTATCGTAAGCGACTTTGTGTTCGCAGCGCCAATAAAACCAAAAAAGCCATAGCTGCCATCAGCCCAGAAAGCACCAAGGCAGCCGAAAAATCACTCTCGAGCGTTCCGTAAACTGCTAAGGTCATGGTGCGGGTGCTGCCCTCGAGTGAACCCGCAAAGAGTATCGTTGCCCCAAATTCGCCTAAAGCCCGAGTCCATGTTAGAACCATACCTTCGAGTAAAGCGGGTCTGAGTAGGGGCAAAGTAATTTTTTGTAAAATTATACGTTCGTTCGCCCCGTCTACTCGGGCGGCGTTCTCAAAATCTGGATCGAGTTGCACCAAGCCCACCCGAACAGTGCGAATGTAGTACGGGGCGGCGACAAAAAGTTGTGCCATGACCACCGCCGCAGGTGAAAATGCCAGTTGTACCCCAGCGATCTCGAGTCCAGAACCCAAAAATCCGTTGCGTCCAAAAGTCAGCAGTAAGCCCAGCCCAGCTACCACGGGCGGTAACACCAAAGGCAGGTCTAAGGCAGCATCTAGGACTTGTTTGCCAAAAAATTCAAATCGCGCCAGTAAATAAGCAACTGGCGTTCCAAAGACAATAGTAATAATCACAGTTGTGGCAGTCGTCCAAGTGCTGACTCGAAACGCCTCGAGAACTGCATTGCTCGAGATTGCACCAAGACTAGAAACACCTCGCAGCAGAATAATTGCCACAGGCAAGAGCAAAAAGACAATCAGCACAAGCGCCATCAGCAATAACCAAACTGGTGCTTTGGTACTTATGGTTTTTTCAAGAAACCCCATTGCTGCAAGATACCTTGTCCAGCAGGACTAAGTACATACTGCATAAATTCCCTTGCGGATACCAGATTTTTAGATTGACGCACAATTCCAATTGGATATTGGGCTTTTACGTTCTGGCGTTCTGGAATAGCAATTTGGATTAAGCTAGCACCAAGGGTCACATCGGTCACATAAACAATACCCGCGTCAGCTTCACCCAATCTGACTTTAAGCAGCACTTGTCGCACGTTGCTTTCTTCGGAAATCACATTTTTAAGCACTCGAGCAAAAAAATCTGTGCCATAGCGTTTGCTGTCCTCGAGATTTTGCAAAACTTGGCGAGAGTACACACCAATTGGAACGTTGGCTTGAGCAATAATTAGTCCTACATTGGGTTTCGCCAAATCAGCTAGCCTTTTAACTCGAGCCGCCCCGATTTTTGGGACAATCACGGTCAAGCGGTTTTGTGCAAAAGTTTGGCTTTTTTCTAATAAATTGCGCTGCTCGAGTTCAGCATTGATACTCGCTTCAGCCGTAGCAAGTACATCAGCAGGTGCGCCATTCTCGAGTTGGGTTTTTAGAATTTGCGAACCAGCAAATTGGAAACGTACCTTAATCCCTGTTTGTTGGCTAAAGTTCGTACCTATTTGTGTCAAGGCTTCGGTCAGGCTCGAAGCAGCAAAGACAGTAATGGTTTTTTCTTGGGCTTGAGAGGGTATGTAGTTTGGCACTAGCATCAACAGTGAGGTACAAAACAACAAGAGAGGTATTGCATAGCGGCGGTAGCGCGAACCACAGGGGTTTGCCGCTAAAGTTGTCATGCTTGATCGAGAAGCCAGCTTTTTCATATGGCACTTAAGCGATGGGTTCTCGCGCTGGTTTTCCTGCGGCTCGAGCCAAAGGACGGTCTGGTTGAAGCTGCTCAGAATGGGTTTGGGTTTTGCTGTATACTCAATAGCCACGGCTCGGCGCACTTCGGCTCGAGTGGCTTGCAATCCGAGTTGGCTAAGCGTTTGGGCAATAAAAGTGCGATTCGGGAAGCGCACACCACTAAACTTAAACGGAGTTTGTACAAGTCGTCCAAGGTTAGTGTCTGATTCGCATAAGTACATCATAAACAGCTTACCGTTTGGTTTTAGCACTCGAGCCATTTGTTCTAAGGCGCGTTTGGTGTCAAAAAATTCGTTTAGACTTGCACCAACCACAATGCCATCAAAACTCGAGTCTGGGTAAGGTAAGTATTCAACATTGGCTTGCTCAAAAACAATGTTTTGATTATTGCCTCGAGCTACGGCTTTGTCGAGCATGTGTTTAGAAATATCTATGGCTGTTACATTACCACCCGCTTGGGCGAGTACCCGTGCATAGTTGCCTGTGCTTGTGCCAATGTCCAGAAAAGCCTGTTCAGGTTGAACCTGCATCCAGTCGTTTAGCAGCGCGAATTCTCGTTTCAGTGAATAGTTTTCTTGGGTCAGTAAACTCAAGGAGCGCTCACGCCAAAGGTCATAGATTTGGGCAGTTAAGGGTAGGAAGTTACTGCTTTGGGCAAGGGTGTAACTGGCATTTTTGGGCATTTTATTGATAATTGTCATTGCTGCTTAGTTTACATGGCGTTTAGTTGCAAAACAGCACTTGCCCTCACTAATTTTCAAGGGCGGGTTTGTTATTCGGAAATACTGATGTGTGTTTTCGCCTTGGAATTCATTCCAATTGTAGCTTGAAACCTTATTTAATTATATCTTTTAAGTTGAGTATTTAAAAATCATTGCTTTACAATCTTGGGTTTTAAGCAAACTCTGTAGATTAGTTTACAATTCTATTCTGATTAGGGTGTATCTAAATAAAAAATACATTGTTCTAAGCGTGATTTTTTCGGGTTTCTAAATCTCGAGGGCGTGTACAAACCTTTTGGGTTGCTTAATACAAGATAATCAAGTTTTGGCTTACTGTGTGACTCGAGACCTGCATAACTCTATTCAATACTTATACAAAAAAGGTCATACATTGTAGCAAAACGCTAATTATTTTGGAAGCTCTTCCAGTGAAACGTTTCCATTAGAGTCAAAGTAGTTGCGTCACAGATGGAATCTTTTCCACTCAAGCTCAGCCCTTGACATTTGACAAACCTTGTACGATACTACCCTTGTAGAAAGTTCGTACAAGGTTGAACAACACTTCAATGCAAGTTGAACAACACTTCAATGCAAGTTGAACAACACTTCAAGGTTAAGCAAATCTTCAAAAGGAAACCATGACCAGCCAAACCATAGACACAACACCATTGTTCACTGCCAGCGAAGTCGAAACTCGCACAGGTGTCCCCGCAACCACTTTGCGGCAATGGGAGCGGCGCTATGGAATTCCTAACCCGGAACGCACCCCAAGTGGTTATCGCATGTACAGCCCTTTGGATGTCGAATGTATCGAATTTATTAAAAACCATATCCTTGACGGCATCCCTGTTTCGCGTGCCACCCAATTATGGCGTGAAGCACCAAAAGCCCAAAATAACCAAGAACGAATCCACCCTCGAGCCATGCCCGCCAGCCAATTGGTCGAAGCCATGGTACTCGCTACCTTAGACGGCGATATGACCAGAGCCGAAAAAGTTTTATCGCAAGGTCATGCCACCATGCCCGTTGAAGATGTCGTACTAACCATTATTCAGCCAGCCCTGATCGAAATTGGCGAAAAATGGCATCGCGGCGATATTACGATTGCCCATGAACACCAAGCCACCAGTTTTATCAAAGGACGAATGCTACAACTCTTTGAAATGGCAGGTAGTCCACGCGGCGGACCGGTTGCGGTTATTGCTTGCGGACCAGGCGAGTACCACGAAATTGGCGCACTGGCAATCGGTATTTTTTTACGACGGGCAGGTATTCGCACCCATTACTTAGGGGCAAATATGCCAATCGTAGATTTAGCTCGGTTCTCCAGAGAAGTCCGGGCTGCCTGCATCATGGTTTCTTGTGGTTCAGCCGAAACAGTAAATGCTTTGCGCGCCCAAGTCCATTTGTTACAAGAAGTTGTGCCTACCCTGATTTTTGGTGGACGAGCTTTTAACGAACGTCCAAGTCTCGCCCAAGAACTTGGTGGTGTTTACGCCGGAACAAACGCAGAACAAGCCCGTGATTATCTGCTTGGTGTTTTAGAAATCAACCAAAAGGAGATTCAGGCATGAACCAAGTTCTTGAACCAAT
>JBEGTV010000138.1:0-6890 GCA_041179225.1 Deinococcota bacterium
TTCCGTATATTCAAGTCACCTTAATTTCGGTCAGTACCACCATTGTAATTTTTACCCTCAAAGTCTTTGATATTGTGTTCAGCATGACTGGTGGTAATTTCGGTACGCAAGTTATTGCCAACGAACAATATGTGCAAATGTTCCGTAATTTTGATTATGGTCGAGGCTCAGCCATTGCTGTGGTCTTATTGGTGACAGTGCTACCAGTGGTGTATTACAACGTCCGTGATTTTGGTCAAAACGCCAAAGGATTTTAGAACGCAGACGAAAAGCAAAGAGTGAAGTTTAAGTCTAGGTTATTGTTTTTCTCTTTCCTCGAGTCCATCCCCAAGGAGCTTTATGGTCACGCAAAAAATGAACCTCTCCTCCAAAATTATTGTCTACGGAATTCTGATTTTCCTTGGTTTATTCTGGACAATTCCAACGTTTGGTTTATTGGTCACATCCTTCCGAATTCCCGATGACACCTCGAGCAGTGGCTGGTGGGAAGTGTTCACCAAAGGACAATACAATTTCACTTTGCAAAATTACACGGCTGTGTTAAGTCCAGGTGATGGCGCAACCAGTAACACGGCTGCCACGATTAACCTCAATCAAGCGATTGTCAATACGATCATCATGGCAGTACCAAGCACGGTCATTCCTATTTTCCTAGCAGCAATTGCTGCTTATGCTTTTGCTTGGATGAATTTTCCGGGACGCAAGTTCTTATTTATGGTCTTGGTGGCATTGCTGGTTGTGCCTTTGCAAATGTCACTGATTCCAATTCTACGCGATTACCGAGGGCTGGGCTTAAATGGTACTTTTCTAGGGGTGTGGTTAGCCAACACAGGCTTTGGTTTACCGCTTGCTACTTATCTTTTATACAATTACATTGTTACGCTACCTCGAGAAGTCTTTGAATCTGCTGTGGTGGACGGTGCTTCTCACCCTGTTATTTTTAGTAAATTGGTTGTTCCACTGTCCATGCCTGCTTTTGCTTCCTTTGCGATCTTCCAATTTTTATGGGTTTGGAATGGTGTGCTTATTCCCTTGGTTTTCTTAGGTGATGACCCAAGCCGAATTGTTTTACCGCAACGAATTCTGCAAATGATCGGACAATACGCCACCAATTGGCAACTTTTAACCGCAGGGGCTTTTGTATCCATGTTTATACCACTTGCTGTTTTTATTGGTTTCCAACAGTATTTTGTACGTGGTTTATTGGCTGGAAGCGTCAAGGGATAGGACTAGCAAAAAGAGGAAACTATTTTCCTCTTTTATCTTTCCTTCTAGGTATTTATGAATCGTCCAAAGTTTCATTTCACAACCCAAAAAAATTGGATTAACGACCCAAATGGCTTGGTTTTCTTGGATGGCGAGTACCATCTTTTTTATCAGCATAATCCGCTTGGCAATACACCCGGTAACATTGGTTGGGGTCATGCGGTCAGTGCTGATTTACTAAACTGGACTGAACTACCTATGGCGATTCCTTTTGCGGATGGAATCATGGCTTTTTCGGGTTCGGTGATTGTGGATAAACAAAACGCCAGTGGATTTGGTGCTAATGCACTGATTGCTTTATTTACGGCTCATCACACCATGCGGCGGCTCGAGACACAACACTTGGCGTACAGCACCGACCTTGGACGCACATGGACGCAATACGCAGGTAATCCAGTGTTGGACATTGGCAAAGCCGATTTTAGAGACCCAAAAGTATTCTGGCATCAAGCCACACAGCGTTTTATCATGCTGGTGGTTCTACCCGACGAACACAAAGTGTTGTTTTACAACTCGAGTGACTTAAAAAGCTGGGTGTTCGCTAGCGAATTTGGTCCAGCAGGTGCAACAAATGGTATTTGGGAAGTCCCAGATATGTTTAGTCTGCCACTCGAGGGAACACAGCACTGGGTACTAAAAGTTGATATTGGCAGTGGTGGACAACATGGCGGTTCGGGAGGACAGTATTTTACTGGGCAATTTGATGGGACGAAATTTATAGCAGATTCACTCGGGACTAAATGGCTAGACTATGGCAAAGATTTTTATGCAGCCCTTAGTTTTGCAAATCTCAAGTCTCGCACAGTTTGGTTGGCTTGGATGAACAATTGGGAATACGCTGCCTTAACACCAACCAGTCCTTGGCGTGGGGCAATGAGTATTCCACGAGAACTAGGCTTAAAACGCACTGGGCAAGGTGTGTGCTTGGTGCAGCATCCTATTCCCGAACTCGAGCAGTTAAGAGCCAATTGTTTTCAAGTGCAAAATTTTACAATCAATACCGAAACCCGAAATTTGCCAATCACAGGTAGTCGAGCCGTACCAATCACAGGTAGTCGAGCCGTACCGATCATGGATAGTCGAGCCGTACCGATCACACATAAAGGTTTTGAATTAGAAGCCGAATTTACCCTCGAAACAGCCCAAGAATTTGGTTTTTTACTTGGTGAAAATCTAAAAATTGCCTATGACACCATAGATCAAGAAATTTTTGTGTTTCGTAGCCAAATCCAAGATTCTGATTTTCATCCCAATTTCGCTGGGCGACACCATGCCAAATTGCCACTCGAGCAAACTTTGCACCTTCGTATTTTTATAGATACTTGCTCTGTCGAGATATTTGTGCAGCACGGCGAAATTGTTCTAACTGACCTGATCTTTCCAAATTTACTAAGCACAACCCTAAAGTTATATGCCAAAAACGGTACTGTGCAAATCAAGAACCTTGCCATTTGGGAGCTAGAATGACCAATAAACTCACCATCCACGATATTGCAAAAGCGGCAGGGGTTTCCACTGGAACAGTCTCGAGGGCATTAAATGACCGTGCTGGAGTCAACCCTGAAACTCGTAATTCAATCCTAGAACTGGTCGAAAGACTTGGCTATCGCCCAGACCTTGGCGCTCGGCAATTGGCTCGTGGGACACGTAGCGTAGTTGGGATTACTCGTTTTTCTGATACCAGTCTTCGTAACCCGTATTACACCCTATTAGTAGATGCAATCCAAACGGCTTTACTTGACAGTGGTTACGCAGTACATATTATTCGTAACGACTCAGAATTGTTCGAGGGTCATTTCGCTGGAATTATCATCCCGGGAATTCATTTGTCTGATGCCCGTCCAACCGAACTGCAACGCCTTAACATTCCTTTTGCCGTGATTGGATTAGGCACACCTCACGCTCAGATTGCCAGTGTTGAACTCGAGAATCGCTTTGGCATGATCAAAGTGATGCGTCACTTATGCAAATTAGGACACAGAAAAATAGCGCATTTAACTGGCACACCGATTGGTATTGATGCCCAAGCACGGCTTGACGCATACAAAGAAGGCTTAACCGAAGCTGGTTTAGACTTTGACCCACAATTGGTACTCGATGGTCGTTTTACCGAACTAGGCGCGTACCGTGCCATCACAACTGCACTACTTCAAAAACAGACCTTTAGTGCCTTGGTTTGCGCTTCGGATGAAATGGCAATTGGTGCAATTCAAGCCATCGAAGACGCTAAACTGCGTGTCCCTCAAGACATCAGTGTGACTGGCTTTGATGACCTTCAACTCGAGGGTTTCCAAAGTGCAGCCCTGACCAGTGTGCATCAACCCTTAGAGCAAATTGGACGAGAAACCGCGACACTCCTGCTTGAGCAAATTGAAGGTAAAAAACCACGTTGTGTACTGATTTACCCTGATTTAGTGGTACGAAACAGCACTGCAAAACTTAAACACTAAATAATTGCGGTAAAATTTCTTCAGCTTTGCCAAGAATCTCTTCCTGAAAGGCTTTATTGTGGTGTTTCATTGGCTCGACATTGACAAGAATGGTTCTTGCTCCTGCATACTCGGCTGACCGAACAAAACCTGAAGCTGGTGATACTGTGCCACTTGTACCAATCGCAATAAACAAATCCACATCACGCAAGGCTTTCTTGGTTTGGTGCATGACTTCAAATGGCAGTTGTTCACCAAATAAAACAATATCTGGGCGCATTGCCGCACCACAGTTTGTACAGAGAGGTAACTGCTCGAGGTGTGAATGGCTATCAGTAAAAGCCTGACTTTGGCAATTAGAACTACTGCATTTGGTACGGTGAATCGTTCCGTGGAGTTCAAGAATATTTTTACTACCCGCTTTTTGATATAAACCATCCACGTTTTGAGTGACCAATAAAAACTCTTGACCAACCCTTAAATCATTCTCAAAGCGAGATAGTGCAATGTGTGCTGCATTTGGTTGAGCAGTTTTTAGGGTTTCGCGTAGTCCACCAAAGAGTTGCCAAACCGCGTGGGGTTCACGCTCGAGAACACTGACATGCCCAAAGCGTTCTACCTCTGCATCTTCCCAAATTCCTCCAGTCCCACGATACGGACGCAAACCAGAAGCTACAGAAATACCCGCACCCGTCAAAATAACGATACGCCGGTACTGACTTAAATTTATTGGTTTTATGGTCTGCACGAGTTAATTCCACTGGTCAGGGCTTTGCAGTCTCCCTTACTTTGGATAAATTTGAGAACTTCAGAAGCATCAGAAACGGCATTCACACCGCGCCGAATCGCAGCAATTTCACCATCTGGCAATAAAATAAAGGTGTCCCTCGAGAGCATTCCAAAAATAGGTACAACCGCAAAGGTTTTACCGAGTGTGTCAGTCGCATTTGGAATTTGTGGCACTTTGAGTTTACTATTTGCCACAAAAGCACATTGGGATTTAGCATCATCGCTCGAGACTCCAAAAACTTGGGTGCTTAATTTAATAAAGTCTGGGTAGAACTTGGTGTATTCGATATTCTGAGCCGTGCAGCCACTCGAAGCCGCACGAGGATAGAAGAAAAAGACTTTCCAAGTGTTTTTTTGTAAGGTGTGGGTCGTACCAAAACTATCGGTGAGGCTTTTAGGCAAGGCTGGACTCGAGCCAACATCCAAAGCCAAAGCCACACCAAAACAAAACAGCACAAAAACCAATAATCGTTTCATACTGTTTACTTTACGCGCTTAGCCTTAAAAAGAATAGGAGGAAAGAACAAATTACTCTTTCCTCCTATTGCCTTTAATTAACTTTTTTGCTGCCGTCCCAAGCGCTCTCGAGCATGGATTTGATTTCTTTGGGGTCGCTGCTCATGACTTCTGAGATTTCTTCGGATAAGAGTTTAATTGACCTAGCATAGGCTTGACGATCTAAGTCGGGTAAGCCGCGCTCATCGTCCCAACGGCGCAATTCAGCAGCTAAGTTCGCAATACGGTAGGGGTCGCCACTGGCAAGGATTTCGGTGACTTTACGGTGACGAGCAGCCCATTGACGAGGCAGCGAAACTTTACCCGTTTTTAAGCGGCTCATGATTTCAGGTAGCTCAGTTTCGGATAAGGCTGGACGAAGCCCAACGCTGCTCGGTGAAGCCACTGGTACAAAAGCACGGCTCGAGCCATTAGGGAAATCCACTTGGTAGTAACTATTTTGGTTTCCAGCTATTTTTTTAGTCTGAATGTCCGAAACCACACCCACGCCGTAAGGTGGTAATACAACGCGATCTCCGGGGGTAAAGTCTTCTTTTTTCACGGGTGGTACTCCTTTATTGTGTCTGGGAACTTCTTGTGGGTTGCCAGATTTGAATGGGGATAAAAAATACACACCCGCCTCAAAATAAGTGGGGTGTGATGCTGAAGTCTAAGATTTTTGTGGTACAAATACGCAAGCCTTCACAGCCGAGAACTGTAGCAGAAAAAGCCCGAACTGCCTAGGGTCTGTCCAGAGTTTATTGTTGGGTCTCGAGAGCAATGTTAATCGCATCAGCAAGTCCACCGTCGTTGACATGACCAACCACGGTTTTAGCCACTTCTTGAACTCGAGTTGTGGCATTGCCCATGGCTACGCCATACCCCACCCCTGCCAGAATCTCGAGGTCATTTTCGCCATCACCCACCATCATCACTTCGTTTAGGGTTATACCGTAATAATCTGCTACGGCTGCGGCAGCCTCGAGCTTATTTGTTCCCATTCGAGTGACACTGGTGTAAACATGGTTTGGCAAATCTGGCGTTCCCGCACTCGAGAAACTAATTCCAGTCATATTCTGCATCGCCGCTTCAACAATTGGATATTGGCGCGGAGTCACCACCCATTGCACCCGAATAATCGGCTCAGGGATTTGTAGCACATCGGTTTGGGTCACAGCCAACTGAATTAAACGCTGATGCTCGAGACTGATTTCAGATTGCACCTCGGCAAAACAGTTTGATGCGGTATAAACCTCCAAAGCAATCCCAGATTGCCGTGAAAACTGCACCAATTCAACAAATGCCTCTCGAGGCAATAAACTCTGATGCACCACCGTGCCATCAAGTTTTCCAGCGTGCGCCCCGTTCTGGAAAATATGCACCCCGAACTCAGCAACGATTTTGGCATAGTCTCGAGCCAGACTGTACTCTGGTCTGCCAGTACAGATGCCCAAATGCAAACCCGCGCTTCGTGCCGTCTCGAGGGCTGTCAGTACCCTAGGATGGATACGCGACCCCTCGCCAAGCAGTGTGCCATCCACATCAGTCAGAATTAAACGAATCATGTGGGTAGTCTAACAAGATTAATTACTCGAGTGGCGCAAGCAACTGATTTAGGTCATCTTGGGTCAATGCTACGGCACTGCTTAAACCACCCTCGAGAATACCCTTGGCAAGTTCGGCTTTGCGTTGCTGTAACTCGAGAATTTTCTGCTCTAAACTGCCTTGGGTGATCAACTTATAGACAAAGACTTTTTTGGTTTGCCCAATACGGTGAGCGCGGTCGGTGGCTTGGTTTTCGGCAGCCGGATTCCACCATGGGTCAAAATGAATCACGGTATCGGCAGCCGTTAAATTTAAGCCCACCCCACCGGCTTTTAAGCTGATTAAAAAGACACTGGTTTCACCGTT
>JBEGTV010000139.1:0-6818 GCA_041179225.1 Deinococcota bacterium
GGTGCATACCTCGAGACACCAGAACATGCCTACCCAGAAAAAGCTGTCATAGACCACCAATACCGCCGTCTAGTTTATACGAATCTCGAGAAAGGCAACCATACTGCCATTGCCACACACGATCACAACATTATAGACGACATGAAACGCTTTACCGAAAAAAGCAACATTCCCAAAGAACAATTTGAATTTCAGTTACTCTATGGTGTACGCCGCGATTTGCAAAAGCAACTGGCATCTGAGGACTACACAGTACGAGCCTATATTCCATACGGGCATGACTGGTACGCCTATTTCTCTAGGCGAATCGCCGAACGCCCAAGCAATGCGCTATTTGTGCTGCGCGGCATGATTGGCGGGTAAATTTTGCCATGGCTGTGGCACGATTAAAACTCGAGCGATTAGAAACCAAACTCGAGAAAAAGGCGTAATGTAAAATATGAAAAGTTTTACTTTCAAAAAGAATTTAGTGCCGCTTTGGTTCACCATTATAATTCTTGGTTTTCTTGGTTTCATGGCTACACTGCCACCAAAAGCCAATACTGACCCGATTGTTGCTTACGGTATACTTTTACTTTTAGGGCTTTTATTTGCAACTTTTTATTTCCGAAGTCAAACCAGTAAAATCGTACTTTCCGCCCATGAATTACAAATTTTTGGTGATTTAACCAATTTTAAGACTAAACTCGAGAATTTAGAACTTCAAAACGCCAAAATTATCAATTTGAAACTCGAGAAAAATCTACATGCCGTTTTGCGAACTTGGGGTGTGGGACTACCAAAATACGTGACTGGTTGGTTTCAATTATCCAATTCTCAAACTGGTTTTTTATTTGTTACAGATGATACTAAGGTTGTGCATATTCCTACCAAAGACCATCAAAATTTGCTGTTATCACTCGAGAATCCGAGTGAATTTATGGCTGCCTTAAAGGAATCTAGTGCAAATACTTAACGCTGCACAAACCAAAACGGCTCTCCCCTACTCGAGCCTTGCCAATGCAATCCGCGAAGTGCTGCTGGATGAATCTGCTTTTGCGCCAGAGCGCAGTCGGCTCGAGTTACCAAATGGTGTGCTTTTGCTGATGCCCGCTCGAGACTCGAATTACGCGGTCACAAAATTGGTCACGGTTCACTCGAGCAACACGGTTCTACCCGCTATTCAAGGCGAAGTGATTTTAATGAATGCCCACACAGGCGAACGCTTACTGATGCTCGATGGTGTGACCGTCACCGCTCGGCGCACCGCAGCCGTGAGTTTACTGGCGGCTCAGACCCTTGCGCCAAACAAAAGTGGGAATTTACTGATTGTTGGCAGTGGCACACAAGCCAGAAGTCATCTCGAAGCGTTCCATGAGAATTTGGACATTGCACAAATCTGGATTACTTCAAGGAACTTTGCAAGAGCCTTAGCACTGGCAAAAGAATACGGGGTTATGGCAGTCTCGAGTCCAAGCGAAGTAATAGACCAAGCTGATTTTATTTGCACCACAACAAACGCCTCGAGTCCAGTTATCCCAGAAAATGTTAAGCCTACCACCTTTATTGCTGCCGTTGGCGCGTACCGCCCAGATATGCTCGAGATTCCGTTTGGCATCACCCGCCGTGCCAGAGTCGTGGTGGATGATTTACTTGGGGCGCATTCAGAGGCTGGTGATATTATCCAAGCTGGTTTGGATTGGAGCAAAGTAGAATCTTTGCAATCGGTACTGCAACTACACGCACCTAGCACTGAGCTTACTTTGTTCAAAAGCGTTGGCTGTGCCTTGTGGGATTTAGCGGCGGCAAAACTGGCTTACTCGAGCCTCGGGAATCTGCTATGACCGAAAATAATAATTTTGTTCACCCTTCTATAAACCAAAGTTTGTACCCTCTCGAGATTACGGTATTAGTTGAAAAATCACTTTTTGAAGATAAGCGTGTTCGCGTCACCGATTTAGACGGTTTGGTGATTAAAGATTTTAAGCCCGGCGCGGCAACTCGAGCCAGAACCACGGCGCAGCAATTAAGCAAAACCGAGTCCAAACCGATGCTTGTTTGGTACGGGCGTTTAGTGGCGTTGCAAGCCAATTCAAATGGTAAATTTTCTAATTACTTGCAAGAGAGAATTTGATTTTTTGCCAAAAGGAGCAAAATAGGATTATGAAGCTACTCGAGCGTGCAAAAAAGGAAATTAAGTATGTATATTGATGAAATACTTTTAGAAAACATTCGTGGTTTTGAAAAACTACTATTTTCTTTACAACGACCAGATAAAAGCTACGCAGGTTGGACTGTTTTTACTGGAGACAATGGTTCTGGTAAAAGTACCTTACTTAAAGCAATTGCCCTTACCCTTGTAAGCGTTGATACTGTTAGAGTTTTAGAGCCAAATCTAAATGATTGGGTTCGGGTTGGAACTCAATCTGGTCTCATTGTAATAGGCATCAAACCCAATACAGATGATACATTTCTCAAACTTAGAAACGACAGAAGGTCATTCTTTGCAGGCTGGCGAGTTACAAAACAAAGCAATGTGTTTTTAGAACGACTACCTAAAACTCGCACACACAAAAATGATAAGAAACACCATGAAAAAGTGAGTCATTCAATTCTTTCGCCTGATGCAAAGGGTTGGTTCTCTTGTGGATATGGACCATTTCGGCGAATCTTTGGAAACACACCTGATGCCAAAGGCTCTGAAAAGCGTTTTTTAACGTTGTTCAGTGAGTCGGCTTCTTTATCAGAAGTAAATAATTGGCTTAAAGAATTAGATTATAAAAGACTCGAAGGGAAAACTGACTCCGAACAACAGCTTCAAACAATCATTCAGCTATTAAATGATGATTTGCTACCAAATTCAGTCAAGGTTGATAGAGTGGACTCAGATGGAATTTGGTTAATAGATAGCCGAGGTAATCAACAAACATGGGGTGGCATGAGCGATGGTTATCGTTCTGTACTGTCTTTGCTAGGCGACATTATGCGTCATTTGTTTAGCGCTTTTGACTATAAAACATTGATTGACAAAAAAGATAATCGCCTATTTATTAAAGCTAGTGGTGTGGTTCTTATTGATGAAATTGACGCGCATTTGCATCCAGAATGGCAAATTAAAATTGGTTTTTGGCTTAAAGAACGCTTTCCGAACATTCAGTTTTTGGTCACAACACACAGCCCTATCATCTGCCAAGCTGCTGACGAAAATGGTTTATTTGTGCTGCCAAGTCCAGATAGTGCTGATGAACCTCGAGCCATTTTAGGTGATGAATACCAGAAAATCATCAACGCCCGTTCAGATGTCATTTTACGTTCAGCCTTATTTGGACTGCAAAACACTAGATCAGAACTAGCAATAGCAAACAGAAGGCGCATAGCAGAGTTAAACGCCAAAAAACGGGCTGGTGCTGAATTGACCACAGCAGAAGCAAGCGAATTAAAGCGACTCAAAGAGTTCCTTGAGAATGAGGAAGATTGAACATGCGCTACATCTCTCGAGTTGACCTTGATTTGACACAAATTAAATACCTCAACAAACAACAGCAAATATTAAAAGAAATCGCTATACCTTTTGACAGTACGTCATTTTGGAAAAATAGGTACGAAACGATTAAAAGCAAGGGGTTTTTACAAAAACTCTTTTCTATGGCTGGTAATCGTAAGCGTTGTATGTACTGCATGGATTCAAAAGGATCTGACATAGAACACTTTCATCCCAAGTCACTACCGCCCTTTGATAAAATGTTTCAGTGGAAAAATTGGTTACTTTGTTGTACCGATTGTGGTCGAAACAAAGGCGTTCAATTTCCAATAGATAAAGAAGAGCTTCCTCTGCTCATTGATCCAACTATAGAAAATCCGTGGCTATTTCTCGATCTGGATGTAAATGATACTTGGGGCTTAATTGGCAGACATGATCTTAGTCGAGATGCCATATCTTTGAAAGGTCAAACAACAGTTACAGTATTACTTTTAGATCGAGAAGACTTAAATAAAGGGTATAAAAAAACATGGAAACGTCTCGTAAAAATAGTTGAGGATTTTCTTCATACACCTTACGAAGAGTCTGAATTTATAGAAGTGTTACTTGATGACGACGACCATCATTTACTCGGTTGGTGCTTTCATGGCACCGGCGAAAATGAATCTCCATTTAGCGAACTCAAACAGCAACACCCTGAAATTTGGCAACGTTTTGTGAATCATCCCGAATTACTCATTCCAGCAACACAGGAGAAATTATGAACCTTCCAGAGTACCAATGCGAACCATACACCGATTACACCCACCCGAATCACGCGGCTGCGTATCGCCAAGCGATTGCCAAAGTCTCGAGCGAACTTGGCAGGGATTACCCGCTTATTATAGGCGACCAAAAAATTATGCTCAAGGACAAAGTAATTTCGCACAATCCGTGTAAGCCATCTCAGATTATCGGGCGGGTTTCGAGTGCCACCAAAGAACATGCCGACCAAGCTATGGAAGTCGCCTATAAAGCCTTTGAAACATGGAAGAACACTCCCCTCGAGACACGGGTTGCTGTATTGGTCAAAGCCGCCGCGATTATTCGTGAACGCAAACTCGAGTATAATGCTTGGCTGACTTACGAAGTTGGCAAAAATTATGCCGAAGCCGAAGGCGAAACCGCCGAAGCGATAGATTTTCTCGAGTATTACGCCCGCAGTGCCTTAAAACTCTGTAAGCCGATTCAGACCTATCAAATGGCTGGTGAGTCTGACCGTGCCGAGTATATTCCGCTTGGTGTGGGCGTTAGCATCACCCCTTGGAATTTTCCTTTTGCGATTTTTCTTGGACAGGCATGTGCGCCGATTGTGGCTGGCAACTGCATGATTGTGAAACCCGCCGAGGACAGCGCCGTGATTGCATTTAAGGCAATTGAATTGCTGCTCGAGGCTGGGTTGCCATCTGGAGTGATTAACTTTCTGCCGGGACTGGGTGAAGTGGTTGGCGATTACTTGGTCAAACATCCAAAGACTCGTTTTATCAGTTTTACAGGTTCTAAAAACGTTGGTTTGTACATCAATGCTGAAGCCGCCAAAGTGGTGGCTGGGCAACGCTGGATTAAGCGCGTGACACTAGAACTTGGTGGTAAGGACGGAATGATTATTGATGAAACCGCTAATCTCGAGGAAGCCGCAACGGCTGCCGTAGCTGGCGCATTTGGTTTTGCTGGTCAAAAGTGCAGTGCGCTCAGTCGTTTAATTGTGGTCGAAAGCGTGTATCCCGAAATTCTCGAGAAAGTCACCGCCAAAGTGAACGCCCTAACCGTGGGCGACCCGCTCGAGAATAAGTACGTCAATGCCGTGATTAACCTTGAATCGCTCGAGAAATCACGCACTTACTTAGAAATTGCCAAAACCGAAGGACGTGTTGTGACTGGCGGCACTGCCTCGAGTAACCCTGAAACCGAGGGCTACTTTGTGCAACCTACCGTAGTAGCTGATGTCAAACCAACGGGCAAACTTGCCCAAGATGAGATTTTCTCACCGATTCTAGCGGTTATTCCCGTCAAAGACTTTGAAACTGCCATGCAGGTCATGAACGACACCGAGTACGGTTTAACGGGTGGGTTATTCTCGAGCGACCCAAGCCGCCTCGAGTATGCCGAACGCGAACTGCACGTTGGCAACTTGTACTTGAATCGTAAAATCACTGGGGCAATGGTTGGATGTCATCCATTCGGTGGGTTTAATCTGTCCGGCACAGATTCTAAGGCTGGTGGACCCGATTATCTACTGCACTTTTTACAGATGAAAAGCATTGCTCGGAAAATTTAATTGAATAAGCGCTTACTATGGTAAGCGCTTATTTTTTATTTCACAAAATGGAAATGAAGAACGCCCTCGAGAAAACTCGAGGGCGTTCTTGGCTCGTTTACTTATTTTTAATCAGTGTTTCCATAATCGAACGTGGAACTTCGCTGTAGTGATCAAAGAACATGCTGTAGCTAGCGCGTCCTTGGGTCATCGAGCGCATGTCGGTGGCGTAACCGAACATCTCCGAGAGTGGCACGTGGGCTTTGACTAAACGGGCATTGCCGCGTTCGTCCATACCTTGGATTTGTCCACGACGACCATTTAAGTCACCGATGATGCTGCCCATGTATTCTTCTGGCACGACCACTTCAACGCGCATGATTGGCTCGAGAATGGCGGGTGCGCCTTTTTGTACGGCTTCTTTGAGTGCCATGCTGCCCGCAATCTTAAACGCCATTTCCGAGGAGTCAACGTCGTGGTAACTGCCGCCAGTCATCGTCACTTTAAGGTCTACAATCGGGAAACCAATCAGGGGTCCGCTCGTCAGGCTTTCTTCCATACCTTTTTGGGCAGGTCCGACGAATTCACGTGGGACTTCGCCGCCGACAACAGCATTCTCGAATTGGAAGCCTTCACCGCGTCCGAGTGGTTCAGCCGTAATTTTAACGTGTCCGAATTGTCCACGACCACCCGATTGACGTACAAACTTGCCTTCGCAGTCCACGCGCTTGGTGATTGTTTCACGGTACGCCACTTGCGGAGCGCCAACGTTACTTTCTACCTTAAATTCGCGGCGTAAACGGTCTACCAAAATCTCGAGGTGAAGTTCACCCATACCGCTAATGATCGTCTGACCGCTTTCTTGGTTGGTTTCAACGCGGAAAGTTGGGTCTTCTTCGGCGAGTTTTGCCAGTCCAGCACCCATACGGTCTTGGTCGGCTTTGGTCTTTGGTTCAACCGACAAGCTAATCACTGGGTCTGGAATTTCGATTCGCTCGAGCATCACAATGTTGTCAGAGTCGCCAATGATGGTGTCGCCTGTCGAAGCGTCCTTAACACCGA
>JBEGTV010000140.1:0-6807 GCA_041179225.1 Deinococcota bacterium
GTCTCGAGGCAATAACATTATCCTGAGCCGATCTACATCAATTGTTCGTAGCCGACCTGATCGATTTTTTAAACCCCAATTCCAAAGCTCAATGGGAATAGGGCGCACACCATCACGCATCATATCTGTATCACGGGGATATTCTTTAATTTCGTTGGTCAAGTTATATTCTAGGAAATGCGTCGTTAAGATTTTACGAAAATCATCAAGAGTAAGTGTCGCGTTGAGACGCTGATCTTTTGTGCCTTTGCGATTTAAGCGAACTGCACCATCAAGCCAGTTAACTATTCTGGTATCAACACTCTTAAAGTGACGTTCAATAATTCCTTTCCAGTCAGCGCGATATGGTGCTGTATTGCTTAACTTGATCCCTAGTGAATCCACTAATAAACTTGCGTTATATCCTTCAAATTCGCCTCGGTCAGCGATCATAGCGTCGGGCAAGTGATGGCTTGACCATTCGTCAGGAGAAATTTCAATTCCCATTTTCCTACAGAATTCCACTTTATCTTCAACCATGTGCATCATGGCTTGAATTGCGCCAGCCCAACTAGGACCTTCTAGTCCAACCCAAAATCCCACAATCATCCTACTAAAGACATCCATAATCACGTACAGAACAGGTTTTTCAATCAAATGATGACGGTTTTTTCGGCTAACCAGATGAACTCCAGGTATGGTCGCATCAACTTGAAAAATTGAACCTGGACCCATAGCCATTGAAGTGGACTCGCTATTTAGGACTCGAAATTTGAGGTTGTGTTCTATTTCACCCTCTCGAGCAATGCCAACACGTTCAATATTTTTGCGAATAGCTTTGCCATACCAGTAGCGAAATTGCATTAAGGTAGGTTGTTGGTGTTCAGGTAGTAAGATGATTTTTTTGCTGCCATCAGGCAAAGTTTGCTCTCCTGCTTTGAAATACTTTTTCAACCCTTCATCAAAAGATTTCAACATACTAAACCGCTTGCCTTCATAAAAATCTTCACCGATTTTTTCCAAAATAAGCTTCATTTCAGGGGTAACATTTGGACTCGAGGGGATTTTAGTATATTTTGCGATACGGCTTGGTCGTCCTCGTTTTTGACTTAATTGAGTGCTGATACGTTCAGTGCCATTTGCTCCTGAATTTTCTAATTTTGGCACAAGAGTATATTTGGATTGCCCACCAATCCAATAAAGTCGCAAAAGTCGGTAAATCGTCGTTTTGGCACTTCCATGTGTTTTCTTTGCTTCTAAGACGAGTTTACCACGCAGCTTTCGGTCAATCAAAATAGCTGGGGATTGACTCACAATCGGCTGTAAGATTTTCCAATTGCGTTCAAAAATTTCTTTTTGAGCATCGGTCAAATCCATGTTATTTACAGGTTGAGCCATAAAAGAGTCGTACAACAACTTCCGTCCCAAATGACGATTCAAGTGATCTAGCACTTGAGAATACTTTGTTAAAATTGGTAGATCTTGAGGTATTTTTATCTTCACAGATTGATAAACAACAATCCATACCAAGGCATCACTGGCTTGATCAATGTATAAAACACGCATGATTCTTGATTGATCATCTTCTACGTCAAATTCGATAAGACTATTAATCTCGAGTATGATACTCATCAGCCACCGCCAATAGGGTTAAGATTCTTGTTGGATTAATTTTGGTGTTCATATCAACTCGCCAATAACGTCTAGCGATCAAATGCTTGACAAGGTAAAGGCTTGTGTGTTCTCTCAGTCCAAAATATTGGTCTGAATTTTCTGTGATATCCGCAAGAGGTAAATTTTTCTTGATCACAAATTGAGTTAGGTAAGTTGCAATTTCAGGTACTTGATCCGAAGTGATTATGGTCTCATCAAGCATGAAACACGGATGGATCAACGTCATATTCATAAAAAAATCCAAAGGGATTTCATCTGCAATAACAATTTTCCAATCAACGTTTTTTTCAAGCCAATATTGCTGCTCAATTTGTAATTTTGCAATGGTTCGTGGTTTCGACAAATCACTTTGGGTTTTTACAGTTCTGATACAATCACCACCATTTTGAGTGGTCACCCTAAAATCAGAAGTCATCACTACAATCGCATTATCAACCGAAGTCACTGGTGTTGGGTGTTTGATACCAAATGATTCCGCAATTTTTTGCGTATCTTCAAAAGACCAAAGTGGAAATTGCTCTCGAATATCAGTAACCCCAGAACACCACTCCAACCAATAAAACACGCGAAGTTCACCTTGACTCAGTAAATGATGTTCACGTTGAGACTTCCAGCCCATACACCGTGATACCAATCCCTTGGAAGGAACATCTTGAATAGTAAGCCAAGGTATGTATTCTTTCCCTGTACCTTGTCCATAGCCGGACTTCCAGCGCTTTAAAGCACTTTTTTCAGTCAGAACTCTTGGACGCTTTGCCATAAGGGAACAGCCTTCGCCGTTCCCTCAATAGTAGCATACTTTATTATTATAGTAGCAAACTTTATTATCCAGTAGCGAACTTTATTATTCTTCACAACCTTGATTCAGATTTTTGGATTTATTCGACGGTCACACTTTTGGCAAGGTTACGTGGTTTGTCCACGTCTTTTCCCAGTGCCGCAGCCGTAAAATACGCCAGTAATTGCATCGCTACAGCATTCACTACAGGCGAAACCATTTCATGCGCTTTTGGCACAATAATTATGTCGTCGGCGTGACGGGTTGCTTCGGTGTCGCCATCACTGACCACCGCAATGACTTTGCCGCCGCGAGCGCGAACTTCTTGGATGTTAGAGATGGTTTTCTCGAGCAGTACGCTATCGGTGGCGATTACCACCACAGGCAAGTTTTCATCTATTAAAGCAATTGGTCCGTGTTTCATTTCTCCAGCAGCGTAGGCTTCGGCATGAATGTAGCTAATCTCTTTGAGTTTTAGAGCGCCTTCATAAGCCGTTGGGCTGTTGACCCCACGACCCAAAAATAAATAATCTCTGGCATCTTTGTATTTTTCTGCGATGCGTTTGATGTTCGCCACTCGAGTCTCAGAAAGTGCTTCTTCGACCAAGCGCGGCAATTCTCTGGCGCTGCGAATCAGTTCTGCGCCTTTTACTGCATCCAGTGTACCCCTTGCGCGTCCGAGCCACAGCGCTAGCATGAGCATTGCGCTGACCATACTGGTGTACGCCTTGGTGCTTGCCACACCAATTTCAGGACCCGCATGAATATAGAGCGTATCGTCCACTTCGCGGGTCATGCTCGAGCCTTTAGCGTTAATAATGCCCAAGGTTTTCGCGCCGCTTTTTTTAGCTTCGCGCAATGCCTCTAAAGTGTCTATGGTCTCGCCGCTTTGCGAAATCACAATCGCTAAGGTGTTTTCTGAAACCAAGGGCTGGCGGTAACGGTACTCGGAAGCCACATCTATTTCGACTGGAACTCGAGCCAATTGCTCAATCAGATACTCACCGACCAAACCAGCATAAAAGGCAGTACCACAAGCAATAATGCTGATGCGCTTAAAACTAGCTGGGTCAAGGTTGAGTTCTAAATCAACTTCACCAGTTTCGTCGTGCAAACGCCCAAGTAGTGTGTTAGACAAGGCTTGGGGTTGTTCAAAAATTTCTTTAAGCATGTAGGTGTCAAAACCACCTTTTTCGGCGGCTTCGGTATCCCAGTCAATGTGGCTGACTTCTCGAGAGACGGTGTTGCCTTGAAGATCCATGATTCGGTAGCTCGAGTCGGTTAAAACAACCATGTCACCATCGTGTAAAAACACCACTTCGCGGGTGTAATTTAATAAAGCTGGGACATCGGAAGCGAGAAACATTTCGTTATGTCCCACGCCCATGACAAGCGGCGAAACCGTTCTTGCAGCCACAATTTCACGGTGATTTTTGTGTGTGACCACAATCCCGTAAGCCCCACGAACCTCAGCTAAGGCATTTCGGACAGCCTCCTCGAGATTACCTGAACCGGACGCGCCACGGGTGGTTTCGTATTTTTCTTCGATTAAATGTGCCAGAACTTCCGAATCGGTTTCCGACTTAAAAACATGCCCCCTTGCTTGCAGCGCTTCTTTTAAGGGCAGGTAATTCTCGATGATGCCATTGTGAATAATCACAATACTGCCATCTTCAGAAGCGTGCGGATGGGCATTGACATCGTTTGGTTTACCGTGGGTTGCCCAACGTGTGTGTCCAATGCCAAGTGTGCCAATCAGATGTTCTTGGGCGAGTTCAGCTTGTAAAATGGCAAGTTTGCCTGCGTTTTTACGCACCTCGAGATTCGTGCCATTATGTACGGCTACACCCGAGGAGTCATAGCCACGGTACTCGAGTTTAGAAAGCCCAGAAATTAAGACTTCGGTGGCGTTGCGTGTTCCAATATAACCAACTATTCCGCACATAAAAAAACCTCACAAACACAACAACTCGAGTGATGCTCGAGTCTAAAAATTCCCTGCGCCTTAGTTTGTATTCGTTTCGCAACGGGTTTTCTAAGGGCTTTTTGATTCGGGCGGCTGGGGTGACAGCCGAGACGCATCCGCAGATTGTAGGAGGAAAAAATCCATCCGTTTTTCGATAACGTCTACCTCGTGTTCTCGAGTTTTATTTGTAGCTCGAGACCTTGCGCTTCCCTGATTTGAATACTCTTGGCGACCTCCTAGTGCCACAACATAGAATGATACACTATTATGAGTAAGTTGTGTAAAGCACTCAAGGGGCATAGCGCTTAAAGTAGCTTGGGCTGGCAACTACGAGTTTCTGCACTGCAATTTCTTTTAACGTCTCAAGTGTCCCATCTGTAATCCAACCACCACGCAAAGACTCGAGCTTAATAAGCACAGCATCTAAACTCGAGTCTCGAGCAGAGGCAAAAGCGAGTTTGGATTCAAAAAAAGGGAGATACCAAAACAAAAAATGCCCGAGATACCATTACTGGAGCATTTCAATAACTAATTTTAAGCCTACTGAGGTAAATTGAAGTATTTGAGGACAGCGTTATAATCTTTGAGATTTATGCCACTGGTTGTAGCAAGATTCACATTGCTCGAGTTGGGGATGATGATGACACGAACGCGTGAAAATGTGATGCTTGAGGCGAGTGCTGCGCTACCATCAGCGGTTCTTGGTACTAAATTCACTTGCAAGTTACCAAGAAAGGAGAGTAGAACTGCCCTGACCGTGTATGTAGCATCGGATCCAAATCCAGGCGTGGAATACCAATTATTGGGATTGCTCGGGTGTGCATGGTAAACAAGCACAGTGCTGTTATCAAGCTGAGTCTGAGTTAGTGCCATATCTGTGTAAGATGCAAAACCGCCAGCAGCTATGGTTCTCGAGCCAAACGTATACTGCTGAACATTGGCATTACCTATCGGACCACTTGGACCTGCTGGACCCGTTGTTCCAATTGGACCTGCTGGACCTGTACAGCCTGCGATTGTTAGAGCCAGTAAACCAGATGCCAAAAATACAAATAACTTATTTTTCATAGAACCCCAGTCTACATGGGATTTACCAAAAACCTTTGGGTGTCTTGTATAGCGTGTAAATGACAATTCAAATCGCAAAAAGCTTCATTAAGAAAATACCCGTAAGCGGTTACTCTGAAATGCTCAAGCGACTCGAGTTAAACCCAATAAAAAATCCCACCTCGAACCTCGAGATGGGATTGAATAAACCAAGTACCTTAATCTTCGCGGCGCTTGGAAAACCCGTGGTCGCGGCGTTTGCCACCAAAACCACTTGGACTGCTCGAGCCACGCGAATCATCACGACTTGGACGCGAATCCTCGCGGGGTCTAAAGCCACCTTCACGTGGGGCGCTGCTTCCACCAAATCCACGTCCGAAGCCACCGCCGCCTTCACGGGGAGGGCGCGAATCTTCGCGGGGTCTGAATCCACCTTCACGCGGGGCGCTACTGCCACCGTCTCGAGGTCTGAATCCACCTTCACGCGGTGCAAAACCACCACTGCGTGAATCGCCACCACGCGAATCTTCGCGTGGACGAAATCCACCTTCGCGGGGTTTGAAGCCACCATCACGGCTGCCACCACCAAAACTGCCGCCGTCTCGAGGACGGAATCCACCTTCACGCGGAGGGCGGGAATCATCACGCGGACGAAATCCACCATCACGACTTCCGCCACCTTCACGAGGACGAAATCCACCTTCGCGGGGTTTGAAACCACCATCACGGCTGCCGCTACCAAAACCGCCACCTTCACGGGGCTTAAATCCACCTTCGCGTCCAAAACCACCGTCGCGCTTAACTGGGGCTGGGCTGTCGCCAATCGCGGCTTTCTCGAGTTTCTTTTCTAACTTACGCACAATTGTGGTTAATTCTTCGATACGAGCGGTTAAAACACCCAATTGCAATTCGATTCCACTGACCACTTCTTCGTCCATTCCTTCAAGGTCAGCTTCTGATGCTAATTCGTATTCTTCTTCGGTGTCATCATCGGTCATGGACAAATCTTCATCTTCAGTCATGGACAATGTATCGTCCTCTAAATCAGTTCCATCTGGGGTTAAGTTTTCTTCGATACCATCGTTCACTTCTTTTTTCTTTCTCGGCATAAAACTCCTATAAACATTCGCTCGAGTTCTCTCGAGGATGCAAGCGACAATTGTACACAATCCGCACAGGCTAACCTAGGGCATATTGGAATCACCAACCAATACAACATGGGATTACTTACCAATTAAGTCTGGGATTACTTACCAATAAATTTAGCTGGGCGCTTCTCGAGAAAAGCCGTCACTCCTTCTTTGAAATCATGACTGACACCCGCTATGTCTTGCAATTGTCCTTCATACTCGAGCGCTTCTTC
>JBEGTV010000141.1:0-6770 GCA_041179225.1 Deinococcota bacterium
TTTTTTGATGCTGATGATTACCATTCAACTGCTAATAAAGAAAAAATGGCGGCTGGTACGCCTTTAACCGATGCTGACCGTGCCGCTTGGTTGGAGGCACTAACGAGTCTTCTCGAGACGAGTTCTCCGTGTGTGCTGGCGTGTTCTGCCTTAAAAGAACAGTACCGTATGCAGTTGGCTCGAGCGGCAAAACTGCGTTGGGTGTATTTGCAAGGAAGCCAAGAATTGATTGCGGCTCGGCTGCAAGCTCGAGAACATTTTTTTAATCCTGCGTTGCTGGGTTCTCAGTTTGAGCTTCTCGAAGAACCTAAGAATGCCATTGTGGTTTCTATTGAACTTCCTGTGGTCAAGATGGTTGAAACCGTACTTGGTGTATTGTTCGTTGCGGATTTACCCTCTGTTTTACGGGTAGAATAAAGCTGTGAAAAGGATAAATCATGACCACACCAACGGCTGACATTGGCATTATTGGACTCGCTGTGATGGGCGAGAATTTAGTTCTGAACATGGCAAGTAAGGGTTTTACGGTAGCGGCGTTTAATCGTACTGTGGAAAAAGTCATGGCATTTAAATCAGCCCGAGGCTCGAGTGAAAAAATTCTTGGGGCAAGCAGTTTAGCCGAGTTTGTTGGGTCGTTGAAACGTCCGCGTCGTGCCATGTTGATGGTTAAGGCTGGCGCAGCCGTGGATGCTACTATTGCTCAACTTGTGCCGCTTCTCGAGGCTGGGGATATTATTATTGATGGTGGGAATAGTCATTTTGAGGATACCAACCGCCGGGTTAAAGAACTCGAGGCGCACGGAATTCTCTTTGTGGGTTCGGGTGTGTCTGGTGGTGAAGAAGGCGCATTGAAAGGACCTAGCATCATGCCGGGTGGGGCAACTGCCGCTTGGGAGCATATCAAACCGGTTTTTCAGGGTATTGCGGCTCGAGCTAAAGATGGTGCGCCGTGTTGTGAATGGCTGGGTAGTGGTGGGGCTGGGCATTTTGTAAAAATGGTGCATAACGGCATTGAATACGGCGATATGCAAATGATTGCCGAGGCGTACAGTTTATTGCGTTTTGCGGGTCTGGAGAATTCAAAAATCGCGGATGTCTTTACCGAATGGAACAAAGGTGAATTAGAAAGTTACTTGGTTGAAATCACCGCCGATATTCTGCGTAAAAAAGATGAAACCACAGGGCAAGACCTTGTGGATGTGATCCTCGACACTGCTGGACAAAAAGGTACAGGCAAATGGACATCCACAGTTGCCTTGGATGTGGGTAGTCCCGCCAGTACGATTGCCGAAGCGGTTTTTGCACGGTGCTTATCTGCCTTAAAAGAAGAACGGGTAGAAGCCTCGAGTTTGCTTAAAGCCCCGCCTAGTACACCAATCACTGACCAAGCCGCTTTTATTGAAGATGTTCGCCAAGCCTTGTTTGCTAGTAAAATTTGTTCATACGCGCAGGGTTTTCAATTGATGAAATTGGTGGCTGCCGAACAACAATGGCAACTTGATTATGGCACAATTGCGGCTGTCTGGCGGGGTGGTTGTATTATTCGGGCGGGTTTCCTCGAGAATATCAGACAAGCCTACGATACAGATTTAAGGCTTGCGAATTTACTCTTAGATTCGTACTTTGCTAGTGTGATCCAAAATCAGCAAGCGGCATGGCGACGAGTTATTTGCAGCGCCACAATCAATGGCATTTGGATACCTGCCTTCTCGAGTGCGCTGGCGTACTTCGACGGCTACCGCACGGCTCGGCTTAGCACCAATATCTTGCAAGCCCAACGCGATTACTTTGGGGCGCACACGTATGAGCGTACTGATAAGGCTCGAGGCGAGTTTTTCCATACCAATTGGACAGGCGAAGGCGGAACAACCAGTGCCAGTACCTATAGCGTTTAGAAAGGTGTACCTATAGCGTTTAGAAAAAATGTCAACTCTTACGGACTTCCTCGAAAGAGCGGGGTCAAAGGTCAAGGAAAATATGCCTAATTCCCTCGAGCCAACTGCCATGATTATTTTTGGTGCTTCTGGCGATTTAACCAAACGCAAACTCTTACCTGCTTTGTATCAACTGGTTTTGGATGGTCATGCCCCGACTCGTTTTAAGATCATTGGGGTGGCTCGCACGGTGATGTCTCGAGAGGAATACCAAAAAATTGCTCGTGAAGCCCTTGAACGGGCGTACAAACGTCCGCTCGACGAGGGGGCTTGGCAGCGTTTTGCGGCAATGCTGGATTACAAACCACTTGATTTTAATAATGTCGAAGATTTTATTGGGTTGCGACTTGGACTAGAAAAAGCCGGGTTTTTGAATTGGTTGTTTTACTGCTCTGTGCCGCCGAGTGTTTTCCCGACGATTACGCAACAATTAGGGGAGTCTGGGTTGAATTCTGAGAACTTGGGATACACCCGAATTATTATCGAAAAGCCCTTTGGAACAAATCTCGAGACCGCAAAAACCTTGAATCTGGAGCTGCATAAAGTGTTTATGGAAAGCCAGATTTATCGTATAGATCATTTTTTGGGCAAAGAAACCGTGCAGAACATATTGGCATTGCGTTTTGCGAATACAATTTTTGAACCACTTTGGAATCGTAATTACGTGGACCATATCCAAATTACCGTCGCCGAGGATTTAGGTATGGAAGGACGCGGCGGGTTTTACGAAGAAGCTGGAATTCTGCGTGACATGGTGCAGAATCACATGATGCAATTGCTGTGCTTTATTGCCCTCGAGCCTCCAGTCGGTCCTTGGCAGGGCAGTATTCACCCTTTAGAAGCTGGGGCGCTGCGCGACGAAAAAGCCAAGGTGATACGGGCTTTGCGTCCAATTACCACGGAGTTTCTCGAGCATTCGATTGTCTTAGGGCAGTACAGTGCTGGGCAAATCGGGGCAGAACCCGCTCTTGGGTATCTCGAGGAAGCCAAAGTCAACCCAGATTCAAGAACCGCGACTTACGCTGCCTTAAAAGTTGAAATTGATAACTGGCGTTGGGCGGGTGTGCCTTTTTATCTTCGCAGTGGTAAGCGTTTACCAGTTAAAAACACTGAAATTGCAATTGTCTTTAAGCGCCCACCACTGGATTTATTTCCTCAGCCAAGCCAGCCGAACATGTTGCGGATTAACATTCAACCACACGACGGCGTGAACCTCTCGTTTGATGCGAAAATGCCGGGTTTAACGGCTGATTTACGTCCTGTGAATATGGATTTTAATTACTCGGATTTTGGGGCAAGTGGACCTAGTGCTTACGAGCGTCTGATCTTAGATGCGATGCACGGCGATGCTTCTCTTTTTCCGCGTGGCGATGAAGTCGAAGCGTCTTGGGCGTGGATTGCGCCTCTGCTCGAGTGCCAAGTGCCTTTGCGTTCATATGCCGCAGGGACTTGGGGTCCAAGTGAGGCAGAGTCGTTACTGGCAGCCAATCAAACTTGGCATAAATTAAAATCATGATTATTTTGGCATAAACTAAAATCATGATTATTTTGGCATAAACTAAAATCATGATTATTTTGGCATAAACTAAAATCATGATTATTTTGGCATAAACTAAAATCATGATTATTTTTGAGAATCCACACAGCCTAGCCATTGCTGCCGCACAATCATTTCAAGAACTAGCACAAACAGCAATAACGGCTCGAGGGCGGTTCAATGTGGCTTTGGCGGGTGGCAGCACGCCCAAGGTAATTTACGAAAAACTGGCTGATCTTGAACTTCCGTGGGCGCAAATTCATTTGTACTGGGGCGATGAACGACTCGTGCCAGCTAGCGACTCGAGGTCAAATTACCGCATGGTTTTTGAAGCACTTTTGAAGAAAATCAGTATTCCAACAGAAAATGTTCACTTGGTTCAATTGCAATTCGAGACTGAATTATCAAATTATGATCCGTCTCAGGCAGACTCTCGTAGTCTCCCCCATAAAAAACCACTTGGTGTAGGGGAGGGGCTTGTTTCCGCCTTGCCGTTCACGGATTTTGAGGTTGAACATATTCTAAATTCGTATATCACCGAACTTGAGCATATACAATTTGATTTGATTCACCTTGGACTTGGTACAGACGGACATATGGCTTCACTTTTCCCAGCCAGCGACCTCGAAACGACACAAAGCGTTCAACTGACTTTCCCAACGGCAGGACTCGAGCCTCAAGTGCAACGCCTCAGCCTGAGTTTACAC
This sequence comes from Deinococcota bacterium, assembly GCA_041179225.1. GTDB lineage: Bacteria > Deinococcota > Deinococci > Deinococcales > JAAFIG01 > JAAFIG01. The sequence goes on from JBEGTV010000141.1 coordinate 4,179, forward strand.
ACCATTAATGCCGCTCGAGTTAAACAATTTTTTGTGACTGGTAGAAGTAAAAAACCCATTCTCGAGCAGATTAGAAACGGTGCGGATTACCCTGCGGCTCGAGTCCAAAATGCCGAGTGGTGGTTAGATCAAGCCGCCAGCTTAGGCGAGTAGAATAAACCCATGCCCAAATTTGATTGGATGAAATACTTCCCCTTAGTTTGGCTTATTTTCATGATTTTTCCTGTGCTGGGGGTACTCGAAAAACTCCGTTCAAGCCTCGAATACTTTTTTCTTTTGGTTTACTGATTAAGTATCTCACGCTTTCCTTGACCATAAGATGCACCTTCGGGCATGGTCGCTCATTTTAGAATTTCCAAAAAGCGTCAATTCCGCTATTCTTGACCCTAAACATGCACCTGACGGGCAGGGTCGCTTCCAGCGTGAGATACGTTGTCCTTACTCCTTTTCTTGACCACATACGCGCACCTTCGGGCGTGGTCGCTTAGTCGAAAATGTTTTAGGAACAAAACTCTAAAACATTTCATGGATGTACTTAGTTTGCTGTTTTTTATCGTCCTCGAGCAGTGCAAGTTGTCAGAAACCAAAGATGACAATTGTCAGGTACAAAAAAGCAGAACTGGTTTTCAGTTCTGCTTTTTTGCTTAAATTTGTACTTCAAAGCTCAAAGCCTTAAACCTTGGCTGCGGCTCGAGATGCTTTCTTGCGGTTGTCCTGCCAATCCTTAAAGAAGACTGCCATTGGTGCAACAATGTAAATACTCGAGTAAGTACCAACAATAATACCAATCACGAGGATAAAACTAAAGTCACGCAACACAGGACCACCAAGAATTAACAAGGCAACCAAGGGTAAGGCAGTGGCAATGCTGGTCATCAGGGTTCTCGAGAGTGTCTGGTTGATGCTGGTATTGACAATGGCGGCATATGGCTGTCCGCGCATTAGTTTGAGGTTCTCACGGATACGGTCAGACACAATAATACTGTCGTTTAAGCTGTAACCAATGAGGGTTAAAACGGCTGCAACTGTGGTAATCGTAAATTCACGCCCCAGCAGTGCGTACAAACCAAAGCAAATAAAAACATCGTGCAGCACAGCAAAAATACTGCCCACGCCAAGCACCCAGTCAAAGCGTACCGCTACATATGCCATGGTTAAACCAAGGGCAATCAATACCGCTAAAATGGTTTTGCTGGTCAGTTCGTTACCCACGGCTGCTCCAACAGTTTCGGTGGTGTCTACTTTGGCATTAGGAATTTTTGCAACGGCATCTGAAATTATTTTAACTTCGTTTTTACCACCTGTCGCACCGTTATCTAAGGTGCGAGTACGAACGGTGAAATCCTTCAGGGCTTCACCGGGGGTGTTGCTTTCAACCACAACAATGCCGCCTTGAGTTACACCCTCGAGTCCAGAACCACCAACCGCGATTCGCATCTGTTCAGAAGTTACGGTTAATGGGGCTTTAATCAGTAAGCTCGTTCCTGCCGTAAAATCCACCCCAAAAATAAAGCCTTTGGCAAGCATCGCGGCTAAACCCAGAAGCGCAATAATTACGCTCGCCGTGGTGATGTATTTACTTAAGGACATAAAATCAAATTTAGGGGTGTCGAACCAACTTCTAGCACTGAACTTAAAGCGCTTTGCCATTAGCTCGAGCAGCCATTTACTAAAATACAAATTACTAAAGGTACTAGCAATAATACCAACTGCTAGTGTCACTGCAAAGCCCTTAACGGGTCCTGTGGCATAGTTGTAAAGCGCTGCCGCCGAAATTAAGTGCGAGAAATTCACATCAAAAATCGTCCAGAAGCTACTGCCAAAACCGCCTTTAATCGAAGATTTTAGACTTAACCCATCCCGCATTTCTTCTTTAATACGCTCGAAACTAATCACGTTTCCGTCTACTGCACTACCAATGGTTAGCACCAGACCAGCGATACCGGGAAGCGTCAGCACCGCGCCAAGTCCAGCCATCATTCCGAAAATGGCTAAACCAGAGAACAACAAACCCAAAGCGGCAACTGTACCAAAGAACAAACCGTAATAGGCATAAACCAAGACAAAAATCATGGCAACACCAATGATGGCTGCGGTTAAACCCTGACGAATCGCATCCGCCCCTAGTGTTGGACCAATCGCACGGGTTTCCACAATATTGACTGGAATACGAAGCGCACCAGAACGCAAGACTAAGGAAAGTTCATTGGCTTCCTCGAGCGTAAAATTACCTGTAATTTGGCTACTTGCCCCTAAACGTTGATTGATTACGGGTGCGCTCTGCACCACTTCGTCGAGTACAATTGCAAAACGCTTACCGACGTTAGAGCCAGTAATGTCCGAAAAAACAGCAGCACCACTGGGGGTTAATTCAAAAGAAACCGTTGGTTGTCCGAACTGATCAAATTGCGTGGCGGCTCGAGCAATTGCTTCGCCAGTCAAACGGGCAGGTTCGAGATCTGCCATCGTCAATTCTTCCTGACCTTTTTGTTGCGCTTCGGCTTTTAAGAGCCTAAACTCGAGTTTTGCGGTTTTACCAATCAAGTTTATTGCACGGGTTTGGTCAGCTTGTGATAAACCCGGTAACTCCAC
>JBEGTV010000142.1:0-6748 GCA_041179225.1 Deinococcota bacterium
AGCCGCTAATTTTGGCACATAGAGTGTAACAGCAAAAAGGGTCGGCACAAGAAAAGCAATGCTAATGCCAACGGCGGCTAAGGACAGTAAAAAACTTCGTCCAGCCGCACTCCAAAAACGGGCATCGGCAAATAGTGTCTGCCATGCCTCGAAGGTGTATCCATCTGGTAGGAGGGTTGTCCATGCGGTGCTGAGGCTGTAAATCAGGGTCATGAGGATTGGAATGGTTAAGAACAAAAAAAGCAGCAGCAAAAAACTACGGCGTAAAACAGTCCAAATCATGCGACACCTGCCTCGAGCTTGGCTGCCCAGCGTTTTGAAGCACGGTAAATAACGAGGGACAACAACAACACAAACGCCATCATACAGGCTAAGGCTGCCGCCGCTCCGGGGTTATAACCAACTTGTCCTGAAACCTGAAAACCAATTTGGGTTGGTAATAAGTTAATACTGCCTTGTGAGAGCGCGTACACCGTGGCATACGCCCCAAATGAATTGGCAAATAGCAGTACAAACGAACCTAACAGGGTTGGTAGTAAAACTGGAATACCGACACGCCACCAGAAGACCAAAGGCGAAGCCCCTAAACCCCGTGCCGCCTCGAGCCAATCTTTTTGAATCGCGGCAAAGGCTGGGAGCATTAAAACGGTCATCAGTGGCACTTGAAAATACAAATACACAATATGCAGATTTTGTCGTCGGTAAATATCTATCGTCTCGAGTCCGATGCCTTGCAGAATATAATTAAAGACCCCACTGACTCCAAATAAAACAATAAAGGCAAAAGCCAATGGCACACCCGCGAAATTGGCGGCAATGCCACTTAAACCACCTAAAAAACGTTGTGTCCGAGGGCTGCTGCGCCACAAAGCCCCAGCCGCCAATGCACCAAGAATCCCGCCCTCGAGTGCGCTTTGCAAACTTAAGCCAACACTGTTACTTAACGCCCGAAAAAAAAGCGGTTTGGTGGCTTCTGTCCAATGTTCTAAAGTTAGTCCAGTTTTATTGGTAAAAGCAGTTAAAACCAAGTACCCACCCGGTAAAACCAAGAATAAAGTTAAAAATAAAAAGAAAGCTATCACAATACCGATGGATAAAAAACGTGTCATGGCGAACCCCAAAATGCTTCGAGCGCAGCCAGACAAAGACTGCGCCCTCGAGATGCTAAGAATTTATTGACCAAGCACTTCGGTTGCCCATTGGTCGCCAATGGTTACAACGATTTTTGGCATGTCTTTCCAGGCTTTGATTGGAATAACTTTTTGGTATTGGAAAGCTGGGATCATTTTTGCACGAATTTCTGGGCTTAAGCTATTACGGATTTTAGCCCGAATTGGTTGAGCGCCACCTTCGGCGTACAAGCGTTGACCTTCGTCAGAGAACAAGAATTCCATGAACAGTTTGGCAACGTTCGGACGGGCAGTGAAAGCGTTAATCACTGGGGCGTAAGGACCAACGGTTGTGCCATCCAAAGGAATTTGAATCGCCAGTTTAATTCCGTCTTTCTCGAGGGTACGACGAAAATTAAGTCCGTTGTAGTCCCAGTTAATCCCAATGGCAACTTCGCCTTTTTGGATATTGGCAAGGCTAGGAACAGTTGGAATTAAGTTGCCAGACTTTTGCAGTTTAGCAAAGAAATCAATACCCGGTTTGATATTGGTCTCACTTCCACCCATTGCCATGGCTGCCGCAATCACAGCGTACTGGGCGTTGGCTGCGCGGCGTGGATCGTTAATCGCAATTTTACCCTTGTATTCTGGACGCAGTAAATCCTTCCATGAACGTGGGATGTTTTTGACCAGTTTGGTGTTGACCACAAAGGAAATTGCGCCGTAATAAGCAGCCGCATAATGACCATCTGCACCTTTTGCCCATTCTGGAATTTCTGCCCATTTGCTGTTCTTGTACGGCATAAACGCGCCTTGTTCAGTGCCGATTGGACCAAATGCCAAACCAACATCGCCGACATCGGCAACTGGCGCATTTTTCTCGGCTAAGAACTTAGCGATTTCTTCGGCACTGCTCATGTCGGTATCCGCATTGGTGACACCGTACCGATTGGTAAAAACCTTCCACATTTTTTCGTAATTCAGCCAATCGTTGGGGATACCATAACTAACGATTTTACCTTCAACTTTTGCTTTGGCTGCCAATTCCGAAATTGAATCGGCGGCTAAAACCAAACTGAGACCAGTAACGAGTGCCGCGCCGAGTAACATTGTTGCTTTCTTCATACATCCTCCTAGGACTGTAGAACCACAGCTTTCACATGTAAACGCCGAATTGTCAGGAGTCTATCAAATCAAACGCATTCCAAACCCAGATTTTATTAGACTCGAGTCAATATGTCAGCTATTTGCCCCAATCCAAAGTCGAGTGCCGCTAAACTAGCCAATTGTGTAAAATAGTTTTGAACAAATAAGGAGAACCTATGGGAGCATTCGTCGCAGAATTTATCGGAACATTCGCCCTCACCCTGATTGGCGCAGGTGCAATCCTCAATGGCAGTGCTGGATTGGTCGGTGTAGCCCTCGCGCACGGCTTAGTGATTGTGGTCTTTGGCACTGCGCTAGGCGCAGTTTCTGGCGGACATTTTAATCCCGCCGTGAGCATTGCCATGCTTGCCACTGGACGCATAGACCCAGCCAAAGCTGGCGGATACATCATCTCTCAAGTATTGGGCAGCATTCTTGCCGCCCTTATTCTGACCCAAGTTTTTCCAGCCGAAACAGTTAGTGCCGCAAAACTCGGTACGCCTTTGCTGTCGGCAACCACATCCATTGGGGCTGGCATTATTCTCGAGTTCTTGACTACATTCTTCTTAGTGACGGCTATTTTTGGCACAGCCGTAGACTCGAGAGCGCCAAAAATTGGCGCATTATTCATTGGATTAACCGTCACCCTCGGGATTCTTTGCATTGGACCACTCACAGGCGCAGCCCTCAACCCAGCCCGCAGCATCGGACCCGCGCTGGTCGGTGGGTACTTAGAAAATTTCTGGCTGTATTGGATTGCGCCAATAGCTGGAGCAGTCGCCGCCGCGTTCTTGTACGACGGGCTTTTTCACAAGCGCGAAGATTGAGAGTATTCTCGAGAACCTGCCCGTTATATTTGGGCAGGTTTTTTTGATTAGCCTCGAGCCTCAAGTAGTTCTTTTGCCCAAGCGCGAATCTCGAGTAATTTGTTACTGCTAACCTTGGGTCATTTGCTGATATAACGCCAATTGTTTGTGGGCAATCCGTTGCTGCATTTGCTGTGCATAACTCGCATTTTCTTCAATGATATGAGCAAAGGCATTTCGACTTAGCTCGAGCAGTTGCGCGTCGCTTGGTTCAAAATCTGGGTCAGCTAAGTTCTTGTAGTCCTTCATGCTAAAGATTCTACTATAAATCTGTCCAGACCAATTTTCCTTTTGCTGTTAAAAGCGCGTAAACTAACAAGCACTTGTGTCCAAATTTCCTTTAATCAAATCTGAATTAAAACAAAAACTCCTTGCTGGTGTTTACCGTGAAGGCGAAGCTCTGCCTAGCGAAGTCACGCTGGCTAAGCACTACGGAGTCTCGAGAATGACTGCACGTCGTGCCGTGGATGAACTCGAGCGCGAAGGGTATATTTTTAGGGTGCAAGGTGCGGGCAGTTTCCCAACTGGTAAACGCTTTCGCCAAGGGGTTTTTCGGGTTAAAAGTTTAGAGGAAATGGCAATGGCAGTGCATGGCGCACCATTTACCAGAGTCCTCAAAGCCCAAATAGGTGTGGCAAGCAGCGAAGTGGCTCTTGCACTTGAATTGCCAATTGGTACGGCTGTCCTCGAGATTCAGCGTTTACGGGGAATTGAAGAAACACCGTTACTGCTCGAGGAACGCCATTTTAGAATAGACAATACCGAAAAATTACTACGTTTGCCTCTGCACCAAGAAAGTATTCATGCGCTGCTGGTCAGCATTGGTATAACGGTCGCCAAAGTTGAACAAACCCTTGAAGCTGTGACTTTAGATGTTACTCGAGCTAAACTGCTAGAAGTTCCCAATGGCACAGCCGCTTTTTTGATGAGTCGCCATAGTTACACCCCAACTGGAATTCTTGGCTTCTCGAGGTACTGGGTGCGTGGTGATGGTGGTGCGTTTGCCAGTGCTTTTGAGCCTTAAAGAATTTTTAGTTATCTTCAATTATAAAGACGACTAACCCGTTATAACGATGCAGAATTGATCAATGCGTAACTCAAACGCTAAAAATGCCCTTGACAAACCCAACTATTACTGGCACACTCGAGCGCTTATGGACTCTATACCGAGTGATGACCTCTTAAATAAAACTTATGCTGGCTTTGTGGCAATTGTTGGTAAACCCAACGTTGGTAAAAGCACGCTTCTTAACACCTTATTGGGTGCGAAAGTCTCGGCGGTGACACCCAAACCCCAAACCACGCGGCGGGGAATGCGCGGCATTTACACGGGGTTTGGTGAAACTGCCGCCTTTCAAGCGGTCTTTGTGGATACCCCTGGTTTGCACCGTCCAGAAGACGCACTTGGCAAGTACATGAATAACGAAGTTCATAATGCCTTGTCAGATGTGGATGCTGTGGTCTGGGTGGTGGATTTGCGTCGCCCTCCAAGTGACGAAGATAAATTGGTGGCTCGAGCCATTTCGCCTTTTGACAAGCCCCTATGGTTGGTGGGCAATAAACTCGATGTGGCTAAATACCCGGACGAAGCCATGAATGCCTATGCTAAACTGCTCGAGCGTGATGATATTAAACAAGTCAAACTCAGCGCTCAGAACGACCCCGAAGCGGTGCAGAAGCTCTTGGCAGAAGTCCTCAAAACCCTGCCAGAGAACCCGCATTTCTTTCCAAATTATGGCAGAAGCGACCAAAGCCGCGAACAATGGGCAGCCGAAATCATCCGTGAAGAAGCGATGCAAGCCCTGTATGAAGAAATCCCGTACAGCATTGCGACAAGGGTGAATAGTTGGATTGAACGCGACAACGGAATGCAGTTTCTTGATGCCGAGTTAATTGTCGAGCAATCCTCACACCGAAAAATTGCGGTTGGGGCTGGTGGTAAAATGCTCAAACAAATCGGACTTCGCGCCCGTAAACAACTCGAGGTCTTTTTGAACAAAAAAGTCTATCTGCAACTCGAGGTCATCGTTATGAGCGGCTGGCGCTCCGACACCGAAGCCTTACGCGAACTCGGGTACGAGTAAACACCGTAGGGGCGGGGCTTCTTGATTCTAAACACGCACCTGACGGGCAGAATCGCTTGCCCTACCCTACAAATAATGTCCCACAGGGCGAACACAACAGTTCGCCCCTACGAAAGAAATTTCGTGAGGAGTGAATCATGCACAAAGTTGCTATTGTTGGTCGTCCGAATGTCGGTAAAAGCAGTTTATTCAATCGAATTATTGGTCGTCGGGCAGCCGTAGTTGCTGATATGCCCGGTGTGACCAGAGATGTCAAAGAAGAAATGTACTTGTACGAAAATCACCGTATTCTGATGATGGATACAGGTGGACTTTGGAGCGGCGATGAGTGGGAAACGAAAATTCTCGAGAAAGCAGAAATGGCAATTCATGATTGCCGTTGCGTAATTTTTGCTGTGGATGGACGCGAGGACATCACTTCTGCGGATTACGAAATTGCCGATTGGTTACGCCGCTTGGGTAAACCTGTGATTTTGGTTGCCACAAAAATAGATCATTTTAAGCACGAGAATGAGTTATCCGAAATTTATGCGCTTGGCTATGGTGTGCCAATTTGCACCAGTGCCGAACATGCGCGTGGTCTCGAGGAATTGATGGACGCTGTAGTCACACACTTGCCGACCGACGAAGAAGATATTTCGGCTGTCGCACCAATTCGCGTGACATTTATTGGTCGTCCGAACGTAGGTAAAAGCAGCATGGTCAATGCCGTGACCAATTCTGACCGTGTGATTGTTTCGCCAATTGCTGGAACAACCCGCGACAGCATAGACATCGAATTTGATTACGCTGGAACTCGTTTTGTGCTGGTGGACACGGCGGGTATTCGCCATCGTCCAGCCGATAATGTCGAGTATTATTCGCAACAACGAAGTGAGCAAGCCATTACCAAGACCGATATTATTATGTTGGTGATAGACCCATTTGACCTTGGCGACCACGAATTAAAATTGGCGAACATGGCGTACGACAGTGGTAAGCCCGTGATTATTGTGATCAACAAATGGGATTTGGTTGAAGAAGAAGACCTCGAGAAACGCTCTAAAGACATAGATTACAAATTATCTCACCTCGAGTTCGCGCCTCGGGTGTATACCAGTGCGATTAACGAATACGGTATTCACGAACTCCTCGCCGAAGCCACTAAGCTCTATAATCTCTGGCAAACCCGAATTGGTACTTCAGAACTCAACCGTTGGCTCGAGGTTTGGCAAATGCGTCAGGCAGTACCAAACTTTAATGGCAGACCACTAAGAATGTACTTTTTAACCCAAGCCGAAATTGCCCCGCCAACCTTTGTGTTCTTCATTAACCGCGAAGCCTTCGTGACCCGTGCCTACGAGAATTTTTTGCGTAACCGAATCCGTGAAGATTTAGGCTTACCAGGTATTCCCGTGCGAGTAGTATGGCGCGAAAAGGGCGGTTGGAAACAAAAGATGGACGCGGACGCTGAAAGTATTGCCGAAAGCACCCCGAAGCTCTCGAGAAGCCAAAGAAAAGCCGCTAAGGAAGCCAAAGACGCAGCCAATAATTAACTTAGCTC
>JBEGTV010000143.1:0-6715 GCA_041179225.1 Deinococcota bacterium
TGCTTTTCGAGGAGGCTACGGATTCTCATAGACTCGTATCCTCCTCTGTTTTTAGTTATTTGCCTAGTTTTCCACTAGCACCCGACGTTAATAACGAATCGTGGAGACAACTCAAATTCTTGTTTGCAATTATAGCTAACGCTCGTCGCTAAATCGTCGTAAAAACCAAAACTCTCTAATTTAGCTAAAATAATCTAAGTCTTTTTGTATCAATTTTAACTCACAAAATCCTTGCATTGTCTCGAGAAAGCACAATACTTACACGCACTGCTCGAGGGCGTTGCCGTGTATTGTGCCACCCTAATGCCATTTAGCACCTCGAGCAATTGCTGTTGCCCACGCTCTAAGTCTTCTAAGCTGTAGTCGTGCAGCGTATCGTGTCGCAAATAAGCAAGGCTGGCTCGAGTCGCCCCTAAGTGCTTGGCGTAAATGGATAATTGCATCAGGTGGTGTTCTGGCTGTATTCGCGTGTCGGTCTTGTAATCTAGCACCCAGCCATTCTGGTGCGCGTCTACAATCCCCTCGAGTTGGATATTTTGGTATTCGGCACTGATGGCAATTTCGCGTTGCCACTCGAGTTGGCTCAGGGCTGTAAAAACGCCATTTCTGGCACGATGCACCAATTCCCAAACTTCGGTTTGAACTTGTTTTGGTAAGTAACCCAGTTGTTTTTCGGTATCGGTCTCGAGCCAGTTCTGTTCGAGCGCGGCGTGAACCAAACTACCGAGGCTGGCGCGGCTGTAGGCTTTTTCGGAATCTAAACTCAGCCATTCATATTCAAATGGCTCGAGACCATTCAAAAATTGCCATACAAAACGCTGTGGACAAGTTTGGTACACACCTAGGCTTGTGATTGGTAAGCGCTCTGGCATGGCATGAAGCACCGTGCTTGGGTCGGCGGCTCGGGCTTGGCGTTGCTGTAAGCTGATTTGTACAGGGGCGTGCAGGGCTGCTACATCGGGGGTAAACCATGCCACACCTGTTGTGGGTAAATGGGCGCTCAGGGTTGCCCAAGCGCTTTTTTTATCTGGGGTTTTTTCGATAGCACCCGATAAAATCAGCATGTCTTCGGCTCGAGTTGCGGCGACGTACAGTAGGCGTTTGCGTTCCTCGAGTTCATGGCGTTTCTTAGCGCTGTCTATCAGTGTGTAGAGCAGTGGTTTTGAATCGCCAAAATCAGTCAGGTCTGGAATAACGGCTAGTCCCAATGAAGGCTCGAGACGATAGCTATCGGTGTTGGGCGGTGAACCCCTTGCAAGGTCGGGCAGGAATACGATTCCATACTCGAGTCCCTTACTTTTATGAATGCTGATGATGGTCACAGCATCAAGGCTGTCTGGTGTGGCTTCGGGAAGTTCGGCTTCTATCGCGTCGAGGTCATCTAAGTGGTCGCGCAGGGCTGGTAGACTGAGATTCCATGCTCTTAAATGCGCTCTAAAAGACTCTAAGTTGCTCAAGCGGCGGTCAGCATCGGGGAATGCGGCTAGGCTGGCACTGAATTCGGTGGCGGCATCGGCAAGTAGTAAGAGTTGATCGGCAGAATGTCCGACTCGAGCCAACAGCAGGTTCTTGAGAATGGCGTGAATATCAGGTTGGGTTTGGGCTAGGGCAGCCCACCAAGAAGTGATGACATTATCCCGAATCTCGAGTAAGGCGTTGTCGGGCAAGGCAAACCACAACCCTCGCAGGATAATCGCTAAGTTAAAATCATCGGTTGGGTTCTCGAGAAAACGCAGCATGGCGATGCAGTCGCGCACTTCGCGCCGTGCGAGTAAACCGCGTCCGCCAATAATCACAAATGGAATACCGTGCTGTTCAAGAGCTTGGCTGTAGAGGTCTAAATCCGTAAAAGCCCTGAGCAGAATTGCCATGTCTTTGAATTTTGCGGCTCGAGGTTCGGGTTCACCGCGTGGTTGCACTTGGCGCTGATAGACTAAGCCAAGAATGCGTTTGGCAACAAATTGCGCGTCGGTTTGGCGGCTGCTTAGAATTGCATGGATTTCCAGTGCCGCCAGTGGCTGACTTGGGTTATTGGAACGGGCAGCGCTCAGGGCTTCAAAGCGTGTTTGAGTACCTGCGAACATACTGCCAAAAGTTTGGTTGATGGTGTCAACCAGTGGTGCATGGGTTCGGTATGAGGTACTCAGGTTGACCCGAATCCCGCCAAGTTGCCCAATTACCTCCTCGGCATCCCTAAAAACCTCTGGGTTTGCGCCAGTAAAACCATAAATGCTTTGTTTTTCATCACCAACGATGGTGAGTTCAAGATTGGGTTGCACCAACCCCCGCAACATCTGCCATTGGCTTGGGGTGGTGTCTTGGAATTCGTCAATTAACAGTGCTTTGAGGCGCAAGGCATAATAGGCTCGGACTTCTTGGGACTCGAGGGCGCGATTGGCTGCCCGTAACAAGTCATCAAAACCAAGCCGTGCTGCCTCGAGTTTGGCTTGGTCTAGTCGGGACAGAGCGGTGTAATACGCATCTTTGAGCGCAGGCAAAGCACTTGCTAGGGCGGTGTCTATCGGTTGGAGATGACTTTGGAATTCGGCTTGCTTGAAAAAATCTTTAAGCTCGGATAACGCGCTACGGACAGCTTTGAGTGATTCTGCATCCCAGTTTTTACTCGAGCCGATGCGCCCAGAGTAGCCTTCTAACTCGCTCTCGAGAACCCAAAAATCTTGGTTGGTGCGAAGAATTTCTATTGCTGCCAGTCTGAACGGCTCGAGGTTATCGGGTTTGATTGGCAGGTTCTGCTCGAGTGTTGCTAGAATTTCTTGGCGCTCGAGTGTAAAATCTTCCCAAAGTTGCGCTTGAGTCTCGAGTAACAATTGCTTCCAGTGCTCCAGCATTACACTTGGGTTTGTGATGTGCGCCAAGGCTTTTAAGGTACTGTCTGGTTGATACAGCAGTGTCTCGAGCAGCCCAAAAACTTTTTTGGCACTAAAATGCTCAAATACCGCTTCGGGCAAACCGTTTAAAGCATGTCGCAATTGCAGCCGTAACCACGCCCCAGACTCGAGGTCGTCCAGCACTTCAAACCCCAGTCCAGCACCACTGGCTTCGGGGTGTTCTCGGGCAATTCGGGCTGCAAAACTATGAATTGTGCTGATGGTGGCTTCGGGCAGTTCATCACGCAGCAGTTGCACCGACTCGAGCAGGGCAGTATCCAAATTCGCTCGAGCATTATCGGCTTTGGTAGCTAAGTAACTTTCAACCCTCGAGCGGAGTTCGGTCGCGGCAGCCTCGGTAAATGTGACCGCCACGATTTCACGCGGGCGAATACCGCGCTCAAGCATCTGAATCAGGCGTTCGGCAAGCACACGGGTTTTGCCTGTGCCAGCCCCAGCCGCAATCAGGACACTGCCGTTGTGCTGTACAGCTTTTGTTTGTTCAGTCGTCAGGCTCATGATGCCCCCAAGTTTTGGCGTTTCAAATCAAACCTTGCACTTTTACGACACAGGTCTTTGAATTTGCAGTATTCACACGCCTTTAGGTTCAAATCGGGCATCGGAAACAACGCACCACTCGAGACGGCTTGCATGGCGGTTGCCACAAATGCTTGGGTTTTGGTTAGGCGCTCAGTCCATTCAGGGCTGCTTGTCTCGAGCGTTAAAGGTTCTTTTTTCGGGTCAATGTCTTTGGCTTCTCGCACACTGATGTACCGCGCTCGGTGGGCGGGTTGGTCTGGTGGGAAGCACAAATTGGTTTCGTCAAACACCGCCGCGCCTAGACTAACCAAGCCAGAAACGGCATACAACACCAGTTGGATCTCGAGGTTAAGTTCAAAACCCACCTGACTGGCAACCCGAGAAATGTAATCACCAGATTTATAATCAATCAGTTCCCTTCCACCGTTTTCTCGGGTATCAAGGCGGTCTATGATTCCTCGGAGCAAAATTTTTTGTGGATTACCAGCCGCATCGTTGTACCAAAAATAAGCGGTTTCGGTACTCGAGACAGGAAAGTTGACCTCAAATTGAACAGGGCTGTTGTTAGGCATGATTAAGTCATCCCAGTGCAGTAATTTCTCGAGTGAACGCAGTGCATCAAAACGCTCAAAATTCCAATCATACGAACCGCTCAAGGCATCTTGGAATATGCTTTCGGCAAATTGAAAACCGCTTTCTAACTCGGCAAGAAAATCGGCTTGGCTTGGATTGCGCCCAGCCTCGGATGCCTTGTCCCTCGCCTCAAGCATGATTTTTTCTAAGGCTTTGTGGTAGACGTTGCCAAAGGTACTCGGGTCAATGTTACGTGGTGGTTCGGGGAGTGGCTCAAGCCTGAGTGGTTTAGCCGCCAACCACTTAAAACGACATGAACCAAGGTTGTGCAACTGCGAAGCGCTCCATGTTTTATCTAACCATTCGGGCAGTCCACGCACCATACCATCAAATGAATCAGGCAATTCACCAGATTCGCGGCGCACTTCAATCAAGGCTGACTTTGAGATGTACTCACCCGCTTTAGCACAAGAAATTTGTGCGGCTTGAGCCGACTGAAATGGTAACTCTGGTAAGGTTTTGGTCTCGAGTTGAATAGTGCGTAAAAAAGGGCTTTTAGCGATGATTCGCCCTGCTAAATCACGCATTGGACGGGTGAACAACACCGTTTCTCTGGCACTCGAGATGGCACTGTAAAAAAGCGCCCGTTCAACCCCAACTCTGGCTCGGGTGGTTGGCAGCACCAATTCATGTTCAGATAAGGCATCTTTGGCAAAACCATCGAGTAAACCCGTTTGATTTTGATAACGCGGATAGTCACCATCGTTGATGCCAAGTACAATCAATTTCTTAAAACTTCGAGCCAACGCACCAAGCGGAGTCAGAACACGCACCCCGCTTCGTCCGGGCAACAACGCAACCCGTTCGCTATTTAGGCGCTCTAAAAATGCCTTGACAAAATTCTCGAGTCTCCAAACTCCAGTCATATCACGCAGCACCCGTGCGATGCGATTCAGTGCCGCCACACTACGCGGCTCGAGTCCAGTCACATCGGTCACACCAGCCCAGCGTAGACCACCAAGAATCAGGCTTGGATAGTCGCTGCTTTCTTCGGGCAACCAAAGCAACTCGAGGGCTTCGGTCTGAAAATCCTGCCAAGTGCCTAAACCGCTTTTATTGGCAGTTGCTAAACCACGAATCGCGGCTGACAATTGCACACAAGAACGCCCAGCTGGATGCGCCAACCAACGCCGAGTTGCTGCGTAAGCAAAACCCGAAACCGCCGCCTCGAGCCAGAGTTGCACCCATTGCCCGGGGGCGGTTTCAAGGGCTGGAATTTGCCTATCCGAAACAAGTGATACGCCAAATTCTGCACTGACCGACTCGAGGGTTGGTAAGTAAGCGGCTTCATCACGCACAATCAGTGCGATGTCCCGAGTTTCTAAACCAGCTTCGAGCCAAGAGCGAACTTGAGACAACACAAAACGACATTCAGACTCGAGCGTACCAAGCTCAGCTAGGGATGCGGTTGTTGTGTCTATTGGGATTTCGGCAAATTGGGCAGCTAGGCGCTCACCTACAAACTTTGGGGTGTTTGGCAACTCGAGAACACCCCAAGCCAAGGCTTCTATCGTGCGTTGTGCTTCGGCAAAGACCAAGCCGCTTGCACACGGCAAAGTAAGTAGCGAATTTGGCAAAGCCACAGCCTGCAATAATGCAACTTGGGCTGCATCCAAATAAGCAAAACCATGCACCACAATCAAACACGGCTCGAGAACCAAGACTGCCATCTGTTCGAGGCTGGCACTGGTAAAAACTTGTTCGGACGTTAAGCGTTTAAGCCACGCATCGTAAAGTAAGGCTAACGCTTCCAAGCGCTCTGAACCAGCGACCGCCAGTAAACGATTCGGCTCGAGATTTGCCCTTGAAAACTCGGTTAATTGGCTTTGCAATGCCTCGAGATTGCCGCGCTGTACCAATAAACGCCCTAAGAAATCATTGCCCAGCCACAAGGCGGTTTCCTCGAGCCACGCCAACGCCTCACTTGGCTCGAGTCTGCGCCACGCGGCTTTGTCCAAAGCCCGTTTTGCCACTTGCCCAATCGTTAGCACTAAACCTCGAGACTCGGACTTTAAGCGCAAACGTCTCCCAGCCGCCGCGTTCGGCACAAGCAGCAGGGTTTTGGGGGTTAGTTTTGCTAAGGCATACGACTCGAGAATACTCGGGTAGAGCGAAGTGACGATGGTGGGCATGGGGATGAGAATATCAGGCGAAGGCGACAAATTTTGTCGCATACCCATTTCTTTTTAGGTACAGGCAAGGCTAACATAAGCACAATATGATTGACCGTCAGCGTACTGCCATGACACGCATCAATTTATCAAAACCGGTTGCTCTTGCTATGCAGCAAGCAGTTTTGAGTCCAGAACAAACTTTTTTTGATTATGGTTGTGGGCGTGGCGGAGACATCCAAAGGCTAACAGAGAGTGGGTACAAGGCTTCTGGTTGGGATCCTGCGTTTGCACCAGACTCACCTAAATCTTCTGCCGATGTTGTCAACCTCGGCTATGTGATTAACGTGATTGAAGACCCTCGAGAACGGGTACAAACCCTAGAAGCCGCTTGGCAACTTACCCAACAAGTGCTGGTAGTTTCCGCCCGTCCTGACTGGGAGGCAAATTCGATACAAGGTAAGCCCTTCCGCGATGGATTCCTGACCAGCACTGGAACATTTCAGCGTTTCTATGCCCAACAAGAACTTAAAGACTGGATTG
>JBEGTV010000144.1:0-6688 GCA_041179225.1 Deinococcota bacterium
GCGATTTATGCTTTTATAGGCTTATTCTGATCTCAAACCTCGTCTTTTGTACAGGCGGATGTGTGTGTCATCACACCCCAGAAAACACACATCCATGTCATGATGATGTCAGTTCTTATGGCAGACCGTGAACCAGACCCAAGTAAAACTCAGAAAAACGAGGAAAATAGAAGTATGATCCCAAACCAAGGTGAAATCGAACAGACCTTTGCGGTGCTTGGCAATAATGAGCAAATGGTACTTCGATTACGCAGTGGACTGGTAGATGGACACCGCCATAGCCTGCGTGAAGTTAGCACTTTTCTAGGCACAACCCGTGCTGCTGCCCGTAGCCTCGAGTGGCAAGGCTGGCAGAAACTCCAAGCCCATGCAAGCAGTAACCAAGTTGCTTCGAGCAGTGTGCAGTATATTCTCGAGCGTTGCCGAATCCGTAAATCACGCAGTCAAAATTAACGTACAATTTGTAATATGCGATTATTGGTATTAAGTCTCAAGGGTGGTGTCGGTAAAACCACCACCGCGATTCATCTGGCTGGTGCGTTGGCGGCTCGAGGGAAAACCTTGTTGGTGGATGCTGACCCCGCCCAAGGTGCATTTGAGTGGGCGGCTCGAGGTTCACAAATCCCTGCGACTCAGGAGTTACCTTTTGAGGTGGTGCTGCCCGAGGATGCCAAACCAAAAAAATACGATTTTGTGATTTTTGATACCAGAGCGCAACCCAAAGCCAAAACCCTTGATGAATTCACCCGAAAAGCCGATTTGTTGATCGTGCCATGTAGTCCAAGTGCTTTAGCACTCGAGACGATGCCGCGTTTACAAGAAGAACTTTTTGGGCTGCCTTTTCGGGCATTGATTACTCTTGCACCTCCAGCCCCAAGTAAAGATGCGGCTCGAGCCGAAAAGCGCTTAGATGAACTGGGTTTCCCGTATTTTACAACCATCATGCGGCGTTACGCTGCCCTCGAAAAAGCGGCTGTGGCAGGTTGTTTGGTTCGTGATGTGCGTGACCCTCGAGCCAGTTTAGCTTGGGCTGATGCACTAGCTTTGGCAGAAGAAGTATTCAAGAAATAAGCCAATCAGAAATTGATTGGCTTACAATAGAATCTGGGTTGTGATTTACTGGTTTTTCTTGGCTTTTTCCCAATCACTATTGAATTTTTCTAACCCAGCATCGGTTAAAGGGTGCTTAATCAGCATTTGAAAGATTTTTGCGGGCATTGTGCCAATGTGCGCTCCTGCAAGGGCAGCTTGGTGAACGTGCATTGGATGGCGGATGCTGGCGGCAATAATTTGGCTTTTTAGGTCGTGGGTATCAAGCATCAGACGAATGTCTTTGATTAACTGCATCCCGTCTTGGCTAATGTCATCCACCCGTCCAAGGAACGGCGAAATATAAGTTGCACCGGCTCGAGCCATTAAAATTGCTTGGTTCATCGAAAAGCACAAAGTCATGTTGACAGGGTGTCCGTCATCAGATAAAGCACGGCAAGCGGCTAAACCTTCTGGATTGGTTGGCAATTTAACTACTACATGATTTGAGATTTTACGCAGTTCTTTGCCTTGGCTAATCATACCAGCCGTGTCGAGGGCAGTCACTTCAGCAGAAACAGGACCCTTGACCAGTTCAATAATCTCGGAAATCACTTCCTCGAATTTTCGACCCGAAGCTAAAATCAGGCTGGGATTGGTGGTACAACCACTCAAAACGCCCCAAGCGGCAATTTCACGAACTTCTTCTACGATGGCGGTATCTAAATATAAATGCACAACTCGAGTATGCGGCTTTTTTGGCTCGAGTGCAAGTCATGCCGTGGCTCGAGTGCAAGTCTGTTTTTGAAGGTGATAAAACCTTAATTTGCTATTCAAGCGACAATTGCCCTGCTCTAAAACTCTTAGGATGAGGGCTAAGGAGAAAAAATTATGCCAACACGTAAAGCAGTTGCCACTTGGACAGGAACACTTAAAGAAGGTAAAGGACACCTCGCGGGTCAGAGCGGCTTAGATATGCAGTATGCCTTCACCAGCCGTTTTGAAGATGGCGCGGGAACAAACCCAGAAGAACTCTTAGCGGCGGCACATGCGGGTTGTTACAGCATGGCACTTAACGCAGCCCTCGAGAAGAATGGTTTTTCAGCCGAATTTGTCAGCACTGAAGGGCAGTGTACGGTCGAAAAAATTGGTGATGGGATGGTCATTTCTAAATTGAAACTGGTGACTCGAGCCAAAGTACCCGGTTTAAGTGCCGAAAAATTTCATGAGTTTGCCGAAGCCACCAAAACGGGTTGTATTGTTTCTAAGGCATTAGGGGCTGTTCCAAGCATGGAACTCGAGGCAACCCTCGAAGCATAAGTTTTGAAATAGTAAAAGCCCCGAGTGCTTCGGGGCTTTTTTTGTTCTCAAGAATTTAATTAAAAGTGTTGGTTTGGGTGTTGTACTGCCCAAAGAACCATTTGGTAATTCGTTCGGCATAGCCGCTTGGTACATGACCGCCAGCTTGGACAATAAAGAAGGTCACATCTGCCTCGCAAGCTGCATTGTTGGCGGCGTTGCGTTGCTTGTATGCCGTGACGGTTTTTCCGCCGATGTTGGCGTTGCTAAAGACTGGATTGGCTGATGGTAGAACATTACCGCAATTGCTCGAGCTTGCAGCCCATTGTTTGGTCACGATAATTAAATTGCCGTATTCGTTATCTAGGGCAGGTGCGGCGGTTTCGGCTAGGTCGTTTGAACCGTGGATATTAAAAATTCGTGGAGGACTGACTCGAGTGTACAAACTGCTCTTTGGACCAAAGTAGCCAAAACCACCATTTTCACCACAAACAAAGTCCGAATCGGCGGGTGGGTTATACGGCAGTGTGCCGTTACCGCCGTTACTGGTAGCACAATAAAACGTGCCAGAAATTGGGGCGATGGCAGTAATTAAATTCTTGGTCTCTGGGTGAGCGTACAAATAATAGGCAAAGCCAGCCCCTCGAGATTCACCAACCACAAAGACTTTAGCGGGGTCTATTTTGTTTCCAGCCCCAAAAAGTGGATTGGCGGCGCTCGAGCCTCGAGTGATGATTTCTTTGATAAAAGCAATATCGTCTACTTCGGCAGCAGCCCCTGCGTTATCTTTGCCGTCCATGCGAAAGCGCCAAGTGGCATTTAAGCCTTGGGGTGAAACTAGCACCGCCGCTTGTGCATCTGTAAAAGTGGTGTAACTGCTTGGGACTTGCACATTTGCGTCACCATCGCCGTGTAAATAAATCACCAATGGTCTGCCATTAGCTGGCGCAGCCACACCCGAAACACGGTACTTTGATGTCCGTGAGGCTTGCAGAACCCCAGCCCCAGTTACAGCAAAATTGGTTGTGCCAGTCGTGGCGGCAGGTGGATTAGCCGCAAAAGTGGCATTAACCGTGCAATCTGCGTTAATGGCAGCAGTGGTGTAAAGATTTGCATTCAGGTTGCCACCGCAACCAGTCACACTCGAGATGCTAAACCCAGCGTTTGCCGTCACAGTAATGGTCGCGGTTGCTCCACTGTTTACTTTTTGTGTTGATGGTGAAACATTGCCATTTGCCCCTGCGTTGGCTGTGATTGTAAATTGCACCGTTGGATTTGGGCTTGGACATGCCACCAAAATTCCGATTAACCCAACTGCCAAAACCCAATGTTGTTGCTTCATAAAAACCTCCATTGTCCTCGAGAACAACCTACAAAAAAACCTTTCCCAAAGCTCATAGCTCAATTAAAGTATAAACATTCACTTGTTACCTGTGCGTTACCTGACATAGACTGCCCCTATGCTGCCAGATGCGACTCGTTTTCCGCATGACCACTCGAGCCGTTTGGTGGATGTGCAGAACCTTGGTGTGAATTACGGCGAAACCACGGCACTCGAGGGCGCAAATTTTCATTTGTGTCCACGCGAATTTGTGGCAATTATCGGACCGAACGGCGCTGGTAAAAGCACCCTCTTAAAAGCCATGTTGGGTTTAGTGCCATTCAAAGGCACTGTTACTTTCTCGAGTCATTTACAACCCAATCCAACGCAGCGCATTGCGTATGTGCCACAAGCCAGAGCGCTTGATTGGGCGTTTCCAGTCACGGTTTGGGAAGTGGTGATGATGGCTCGAGTCAAAAAAATTGGGTGGTTAAAAAGCGCCACTCAAACAGACCGTGAAATTGTCCAGAACGCCCTCGAGCGAGCCGATTTAATCAATCTTCGCCAACGCCCAATTAACGATTTGTCTGGTGGGCAACGCCAAAGGGCATTACTGGCTCGGATGATGGCTCGAGAAGCAGCCTTGTTATTTTTAGATGAACCGTTTAATGGGGTGGACAGCACCACTCAAGACCGAATCCTTGAATTACTCGAGGCAGAACGGATTGCTGGAAAAAGTATTCTCATGGTCACGCACGACCTTGAAGCCGCTAAAAACTGGTGTTCGCATATTTTACTGGTCAATCAGACAGTGATTGCCTCTGGTAAACCTGAACGGGTATACACGCCAGAAAACATTGCCAAGACCTTCTCGAGAGGGGTGTTATGAACTGGTTGCTCGAGCCATTACAATTTGAGTTCTTTGGGCGGGCGTTGTTGGGCGTGGGAATTATTGCGCTGTTGTGCGGTGTGGTTGGGGCTTTTGTGGTGCTGCGCGGCTTATCGTACATTGGTGATGCAATGGCACATGCAGTTTTTCCGGGTATTGTGGCGGCTTTTTTGCTGAAAATAGATTATTACCTTGGTGGCTTGGTGGCAGCTATTATCACAGCCCTTGGGATTGGTTGGGTCTCGAGACAAAGCGGCTTAAAACAAGATGCGGCGGTGGGAACAGTTTTTGTCGGGATGTTTGCACTGGGAATTGTGCTGTTATCAAAAACCAAATCTTACAGCGTGGATTTAGCCCATTTGCTGGTTGGCGATCCGCTCGGAATTGCCCCAGATGATATTCTAGCGACCACGCTTTTTACGTTTTTAATTCTTGGTGTTTTGTTTCTCATTCGTAAAGAACTGGTACTGGTTGCCTTTGATGAAATCGAAGCTCGAGTCTCGGGTTTACCAGTGCAGCGCTTAAATGCTTTTTTAATGATTTTAATTGCCCTAACGGTGGTGCTGGCAATTCAAATGGTCGGTACAGTGCTGGTGGTGAGTATGCTGGTCACGGCTGCAAGTACCGCTCGAATGCTGACCTCGAGACTCAGCCAAATGATGTTGGTGGGCAGCATAACAGGAGCGCTTGGCGGGGTGATTGGACTATACGCTTCGTATCACTTTGATGCCCCAGCCGGAGCAATGATTGTGCTGGTCAATACTGCCATTTTTGTGTTGGTGCTGTTATTTCGACCTAAAGGCTAATGACCTATGAGGGTGAAAGAGCAAAGGTTGTTACTTTTGCCCTTTGCCTTTCGCCCTTTGCCTGCCCCTAAGAACTCGCACTGGTGTATGAACGCAAAGCAAATCGCCAGAACCATCTCGAGGCGAAGAATAAGCCAAGGGCTAAACTAAGTGAAATCCAAATCGAGCTTGTCTCGAGTTTACCTGTGAAGGCTTGGGCTGGAACAGTGGTAATAAAGGCTATTGGGATGACAAAAGTAAAAAATAATCGCATCCAACCGGGGAAAACCGTGACTGGGAATTGTCCAGCGCGGTAAAAGCCCCAGAATAATTCGGTGATGTTTTCGACCCTAACAAACCAAAAAGCAGTGGTGGCAAGCATAAACCAAATGCTATAAACCATAAAATAAGCACTAAGGAGCAGTAAGCAACCCAAAGCCAATCCAAGCAAATCTGGACGTGGCTCGAGTTGCCAAATTGCCCAAATAATAATCCCAAGTCCAAGAAAAACATCGGGTAGGCGCAATAAATTCAGGTTGCGAAAACTGACCAAGAATTGGGCATCTATCGGTTTTAAGAGAATAAAGTCCATTGTGCCAGTGCGAACACCTTCGGCAATTCGGTTCAGGTTTGGCGCGAGTGCTAGGCTCATTAAACCATCAAAGAAAGTAAATACACCCAGTACCACCGCCGCTTCGGGTAATGACCAACCGCCCAGATTTTGGCTGTTGCCAATTAAAATGGTCAGCCCAAGGTATGAACCTAGCATTCGCAGCAAGGTTTCTATTAAATTGACCACAAAATTAGTGCGGTACTCGAGTTGGGCGCTTAAGCTCGCGCCCATAAAAATGGCGATGAGTCTCGAGTAACGCCGTAGCATTGTTAGCGGGAACTGGCTTGACGCAAACGACTACTAGGTAGAATCGCGCTTGGGTTGAGGATACTGCTACCACTGCGAATTTCAAAATGCAGGTGGGGTCCACTGCTGTTGCCTGTGCTGCCAACCTTAGAAATCATTTGCCCTTGGCGTACCCGTTGTCCTTTAGAAACCAGTCGCCTCGAGTTGTGAGCGTAGTAATAATCGCGTCCGTCAATACCACGAATGGTGATTAACTGCCCATACCCAAAAACATTCCAGCCCGAAAATGTGACCGTGCCAGAAAGCGCTGCGTAAACGGGTGTGCCAGTTGGTGCAGCCAAATCCAGTCCAGCATGACCATTTTTGGGACCACGGTAGGAAAAGCGCTGGGTGATTACGCCCATGATGGGCCAGAGCGGACGTTCATAGCCGCTCGAGGCTTGAACAAGGGTACTGCTGGTATTGCTGCTCGAGCTAGAAATTCTCAGCACTTGTCCAATGCGAAT
>JBEGTV010000145.1:0-6669 GCA_041179225.1 Deinococcota bacterium
CCACCAAGCCAGCCCGATCAGTTTCGATTAAATGCCCGCGTTTCAAAAACCCCAGTTGCTTATAGAGTCGCCCAACCAGCCGTGCCACTGTGGTTTTACCCGTTCCGGGCGGACCTGTCAGAACCAAGTGCATACTCATATCCGCCGTTTTTAAGCCGCGTTCTTTTCGTTCAAGTTGCACCCGTAAAAAATTTTTTAAATGACCAAAACTCTGCTTGATTTCATGTAAACCAATTAAGCTATCTAACTCGGCAGTGACTGCTTCTAAAGAATCGTTCTCGAGAACTGACTCTATGCTTTCCAAAGCTGCCCCTTCGGGCAGGGGAGGCGGGGCGTAATCGTTTTCGTTGGTGCTGATGTACAAACTATGAAAAGCCACCTTATTTTTATGGTAAACAATAAACCCTGTTTTGCGTCCTACTTCGGAACGCAGTTCAAGGGCTGCTCGGGAATGCACAAAAATACCATTGATGAAAAAACTGATCAAATCACCATTGCGTTCAAGCTCGAGAACATTGACAGTATTCCATTGCTTTATTGCTTCAGAGCGCGTCCAAGCCGTAATCACCGAATACTGACCAGCTTTGTACTGGGCAATCCGAAAATGACCATCGCCAGAAATTACAAATTCAAAACGATTGTTGGCATCTTCTAAATTCCAAACAATACCGTAACCATTGTTGTCCACACCCACTATTTTTTGAGTCACAAGATGCAGCTTGAATCTAGGATTATCAAAATAATTTCCGCAATCCTTCCAAACCATCCAACTGCCTTCAACGCGCAGATGCTCAAATACATAGCGCTCCGGCTCGAGCTTCAAAACATAATCGGCAGTTTCTCCAGTAAACCAAGAATTCTGATTATTGGCAAAACGATCTTCAAAAATCACCATGACTGTATTCTACTGCCGAAAAATTTTACTGTGGGGATTTCTTATGCACAAGCTACAGGTGTTTCTTATGCACAAGCTACAGGTGTTTCTTATGCACAAGCTACAGGTGTTTCTCATGGACTTAAAGTCAAAGTGGTATTAAAAATTCGGTAAACTTGCGGTCATGAAAAAACTCCTCATCGCGCTGATTGGTATGACCTTGATTTCTTGTACACCCAACGAAAGAATTGTTTCTGAAATACCCAGTTTTGCTGGTGCATATGCCCGAATTACTTTGGACGGCACAGATTCACTCGAGTCCTTAACTCAAATGTCCATTTCGATGCGTGAAAAATCGGCGAGCCACGGATTTATTTTCAGAGCGTTAAACTCAAGTGGCACAGCCGTGAATGCCCTGTGGATCAAAGTCGCAGGGCAATCTGCCCAGACGTACTTTAGAGCCGAAAACATCCGAGAAAACGACAAGAAAAAAATAGTCATCATCACTGTGCTTTCAGACCCCAACCCACCACCACTGCCTAATGTTTTTAGTCAAAGTATTGTCACTATAGTAGAAGACTTACAAGACCGTCTAAAATTACCTAAAGCCAACATAAAAATTGAACGCCTATGAACATCTTGTCCCTCGAGACCAGCACCCCATACCTAGTGCTTGGCTGGACAGACGGCAGCCAATACCGCGAAGCGACACATTTTGTGCAACGCGCTCACGCCGAAAAAATCAGCCATTACTTATTGGAATTTAATACCCCAAGAGCCGAAATTATTGCAGTTGGCGCAGGACCCGGCTCGTACACAGGGGTTCGTATTGCTGCTAGTTACGCCCAAGGTTTAGCTCGAGCATGGCAAGCCCAAATAGTTCATGTTCCCACGCTCGAAGCGATTGCAGCCAAAGAAACTGGGGTTGTGGCGGTCAGCTTAAATGCTCTGCGCGGCAATGTGTACAGCGCGATATATGAAGTCGGCAATAGCATAAAAACGATTCTGCCAATAGAAAAACGAACTCGAGAAGAATTTATGGCGCTCATTCCAGAAAACGCTCTGCATCTCGAGGATCACGCTCCGTCTGGTATTGCAATGGCTAGACTAGCCAAGCAAAAACTCGAGACGGGCGAAAATCTTGAATTGATGTATTTATGAACTCGTGTCCAAATTAGTCGCATTTAGTTGAGTCTCCGAAAGCTCATAATTTCTCGAAATTTCTCCAACAACAGTATCGTCACAAGAATAGGACTTAAAAGGCAAACATTTAACAGTGTTGTCTGTTATTGCTTTTGAAGTGTGAAGGGTTCAGTGTCACTGTAAGCATCGGCTTTGTTGACGCTGCAAGGAATCATTGGTTTTGCAGAATTAAGGCGCGTAATAGTACAGTGTAAGTTGTAATTGACACCTCCTAGTATGTACTTCAATTTGGCTACTGACAGGAGTGGCATTGACGTTTGAGGACGAATATAATTGTGAGTGTCAAAGCCTTCAACTATTCCAACAATTGATAATCCTGCATTTGAATTTAATTCTATTGTTCCGGAAATACTGTAATTGCTTGTGTCAATATATGAGGCAGAAAGGTTAAGCTGGATATTTTCCTTGGAGTCTGCTTGGCTTTTCCAAATACCCCGTAAAATACGTTGGTCAGTAGCAAAATCAATGGGTGTTGGAGCATACCCAACACATCCAGAAAGTAAAATGATGAAAGACAGTAATTTGACTTTTTTCATTACATTCTCGCTTTTAAGTATAACTCCAAGCCTTCTGGACTCGAGATGTTAAACGTTTTGGCTTCGGGCAGGATTTTCTTAATCATGCCTGTTAAGACCGTACCAGAACCAAATTCAAGATATTCTCGAGCGCCTAATTCCCATAGCCTTTGCATACTTTCAACCCAACACACCGAACCTGTAACTTGCCGAGAAAGAAGCTCTGGCACAACACTCGAGTCGGTGTTTTCGGTGGCTGTAACATTGGCAATGACTGGAAAGTAAAATTCATGAAATTCAGTGATACCTAAGTCCTTTTCGAGACGTTCTCGAGCCGGCTGCATTAAACTACTGTGGAACGGTGCGGAGACTTGAAGCGGAATAATTCTTGCGCCTTTTGCTTTGAGGGCTTCTGAGGCAGCAGCTATCCCCTCTACCGAACCTGAAATCACGGTTTGTTCAGGGGTGTTAAGGTTAGCGATTTCTGCACCTTCGAGTCCTGTTAAGGCTTCTTTTATTGTTTCGAGACTCATTTTGAGTACCGCCGCCATTGCCCCTTCCCCGACTGGCACGGCTGCCTGCATGTACCGCCCCCGAGCGCGAACCAAACGCAGTGCATCATCAAATTCCAAAGCCCGAGCTGCAACCAGCGCACTGAATTCGCCCAGACTATGCCCAGCCGCGAAATCTGGGGTTAAGCCAGTCGCGGCTCGCCAAGCGCGATAACAAGCGATACTCGAGGCAACTAAGGCAGGTTGGGCATTCTCGGTGAGTTTTAGGCTTTCTTCAGGACCTTCAAACATCAGGCTCTCGAGTCCGGGCAGAACTTGAAAAGCCCGTTCTAAAAGCGCTCTGGCACTGTCGTTGTGTTCAAAGAATTCTTTGGTCATGCCAACAGCTTGTGAGCCTTGTCCGGGAAAAAGAGCAGCGATTTTCATGAACGCAGTTTACATCAAGTTGCTTGGCGTAGCGTACTTGATGCAAACTGCCTTAACTGGCTTGATGGATGCTACCTCAACTGGCTTTCTTAGCGCGTTCATAGCGTTGAGACATGGCTTGTTTGCGGGTAACTGCGGTGTTATCCATCACATTTTCCTCGAGTTGGTCAAGTAAAGCCATTTCGCTAACCAGAGCAGCGCTCTTCGGCATGGCTTGCAAAATCACATTTTGGCGTTTAAGTTCCGCCGCCGCTTCTCGTACATTTCCAGCGTCTATCATCCCAGCCACGATCAATTTGCTTCTGGCAGTGCTGAGGAGTGCAATTGATTCTTGAACCTCGAGATTCACGCCTAATTCTAGGTACTGGCTTTTGGTCATCGAAAAACCGAGTTTCTGGACATGCCGAGTGCCATTGGTGTCGGTGTACGCTAATCGTAATCCGAGTATTTCTGGGAATTGCAGGATTTCGGCATTAACCTCGAGCCGAATGGCGACTTCAAGCTGCTGACCAAAACGCAAATTATCGAGCTTAAAACGTCCGGTCTCGGTTTTTTCAAGGTCATTGAGTACATCCAGCACTTTCACACCGGTTTGCGGCTCGAGTCCTAGACTAACAATTCTGCCCAATGTGGTTAGTAAACCTTTAAGTTCAACCGCAAAAATTTCTGGGAGTTGCTTAGGATTATGGATAAAATGGTAATTGCCATCACCGTTATTGGCAATTCCCTCAAGTAAATCCTCGTTGAAGTCCTCGCCAACACCCATGGTGCTGGTGCTGATGCCTTTTTTGGCGAGTCCAGCGACTTGATTAAAAATTTCGTTAGGACGGGTTTCGCCTTGATTGGCTTGACCATCGGATAAGAGCAGAACGCGGTTCAAACGCCCAATTTCAAGGCTGCTGGCAGCTTGACTTGCGCCCTCGAGCCAACCCCCATGCAAATTGGTACTGCCTGCTGTTTGTATCTGATCTATAAGCTGATTAAATTGTGCAGTTTGCCGCACGGCTTGACTTTTGACAATGGTTTCTACGTTGTCATCAAAAATGGTAACACTGACTTTATCATTCGGGGTGAGTTGCGAAAGTGCATATTTAGCAGCCGCTTTGGCGTACTCGAGCCGCAAGCCTTCCATCGAACCACTGCGGTCAATCACCAAAGCAAGATTGAGTGGTGGACGTTGCGTGGCGTTTAATGGCGGCTGAGGGCTACTGACTCGGATCAATAACTCAAGAATGCCTGCGCTGGGTTTACTGCATAAAACACTAATTTGGGGTTGATTCATAAGTCACGTCCTTTTTTAAGTATGAGAAGACGAGAATTGCCACAAAGCAATTGGTGACGACCAGCAACAAAGGTGTTTAACGAAGCAAAGGTTCAATCCGTGAAAGTAAGCGTTGGCGTTCCAAAGCAGTTTTTGGCAGGAGTGCATCAGCCCGAAGCCAAAGCTCGATTCCTGGAGCAATTTCAAACTGTTGCCAAGATTGGGCAGGTGTTACCTCGAGTGCCACTGAACCACTGATTTGATTTTGGACCACGTTACTTTGTGGTTTTAATCTACTTAAATAATCCAGCACTTCACGTTGCGCTTGTTGACTGAAGGATTCTTCGGAGAAATTCGTTTGGGTTGCTCTGGAACGCTCTGACTTGTTTACAAAAGCAGGTAAATCACCACGCAGGAGCGCCTCGAGTTCGGTTGTAGCACGGCGCATCATGCCGTACAAGAGTTTGCTGGTGTAACCTTCTGCCATTGCTCGGCGCAACAGCAGCACTTGAATCAAATGCCGATACGAATACCGAGCTTCACGCCCTTGCTTAAGCGGTTCGTCTATCAGACCTTCACTGGCATAATGACGCAAATTACGAACTGAAATCGGTTCTCGAGCGCGAGTGCCTTGATAGGCTTCTGGCAAGTATTGTAATAACCAAGTATTGCAAACCGTTTCAAATTCCTCGAGTGTGTAGATGGCATCTTGCTGCATCTCGAGATTTGCTAAGGGTTGCGGTATTGCCATATCAAAACACTAACAGATTTTTTTGAAACTGTCAAGATTTATAGAGAATATGCCAAATTGCTTAAGAGCGTGTTTATAAAGGATCGAGTCTCCTCAAAATCAACTGAATAATTGCCAAATAAGCCCAAGATTCCGTGGTAATCGGCAAACCCTCAAAGTCCCTCGTTAAACGCCTACAACGAGTTAGCCAAGCAAATGACCGCTCGACTACCCAACTTGGTTCAGGGTCACGATCTTTTGCTGTTCGAGCTTTTCTGACAAGAATGTGGTTGATGGCAATCCAAAGACCACTGTGTTCAAAACGTTTGAAGCAGGCGTAGACAGTTTGCCGCGACCCTGCCCGTTACTGCCATACTTGAAGCAGATAAACTCATAGATCACTTGAAGCAAAACCTGTAGTCCTAGGCTTTATTGTGAAGCTATACAAAACGGTAGACTGCCTCATGACCATCTCTGCCCGTAAACTCAAACACATTCAAGTTTGTCTCGAGTACCCAGTGCAATTTAGTACCAAAACCACAGGCTTTGAAGCCATTGGCTGGGCATACCATGCACTGCCAGAACTTAAACTCGAGGATATACAACTCGAGACCACATTTTTAGGTAAGCCCTTAAAAGCCCCGCTTCTGATTGGTGCAATGACTGGCGGAGCAGATTTAGCTGCTACAATCAACAAGAATTTGGCGATTGCTGCCGAAACTTTGGGGCTTGGTTTAATGCTGGGTTCACAACGGGTGATGCTCGAGAACGAAAATGCCAGAGCCAGTTTTGCAGTGCGCCAATACGCACCAACTGCGCTTTTGATTGGTAACTTGGGCGTGGCACAATTTAATAAAGGTTACGACAGCAGCCATGCTCAAAAAGCCATCGAACTGATTGGCGCTGATGCGATTGCTTTTCATACCAACCCGTTACAAGAAGCGCTGCAAATTGGTGGCGATACCGATTTTTTTGGGT
Organism: Deinococcota bacterium; assembly: GCA_041179225.1. Taxonomy (GTDB): domain Bacteria; phylum Deinococcota; class Deinococci; order Deinococcales; family JAAFIG01; genus JAAFIG01. The sequence continues at coordinate 6,500 of JBEGTV010000145.1, forward strand.
TACTCGAGAAATTAAAAACCATTGTACCAGAAGTGGGCTATCCAGTTTTATTAAAAGAAGTCGGGCATGGTATTTCTGGTCACGTGGCTCGAGCCGTCAAAGACATAGGTTTTGCCGCCCTTGATGTGGCTGGGGCGGGTGGGACTTCATGGGCAAAAGTTGAGGATTTT
>JBEGTV010000146.1:0-6665 GCA_041179225.1 Deinococcota bacterium
CTAAAGCCGTTAAAAAAACTTTTAAGGCAATTGGAACTCGAGAACCCAAGAGCGACAGAATGCCAACAGCAAAAGCAATATCGGTTGCCATTGGCACGCCCCAACCCGAAGCGCCAAGTGTACCAGCATTAAAAAATGTGTAAATCAAGGCTGGTACAAGCATCCCGCCAAGCGCCGCAAAAATTGCTAGACTTGCCCCACGTGGGTTGCTCAGTTCACCGGTTAAAATCTCGCGTTTAAGTTCTAAGCCCACCAGCAAAAAGAAAATTGCCATCAAAAAATCATTAACCCACAACTCGAGTGGTTTATCGAGCGCCAAAATCGGCAGACTCAAACGAAGGTTTTTGAGCGCTTCGTAACTGCTCGAGAACCCAGAATTTGCCCAGAGCAATGCGAGTAGTGCCGCAATCAACAACAGCGTTCCCGAAAACATAGGGCTATTGACAAAATTCGATAATTTATTACGCATAAAAACCTCCGTACAGGCATAAAAAAAGTCTGCCATTCGACAGACTCCGCCACGCCAGCATTTCGAGGCTGGACTCGCACCTTTAGAGTGGAATTGGCAAGAGACTAACAAAAAAAAACGAGCTTGGCAATGGCTTAGACATCCCAGTAACTTAAGTTTGCCCCATTCGGATGCACCAAACCAGAAAACTTTGCCAGTCCAGCTTTGTCGGGCAATTCTAAGTGATACCTAAAATTCCAAAGGTAATGTTGCACAATTCGTTCGGGTAATCCTAAACGCCTTGCCTCTAAACCAGCTATTTCTGCCAGATGCCCAAGCCCGTGCCGCCGAGCGCGACGCATCGCAAGCACCAACTCGAGCGGCGGCGGATTATCTTTACGGGTTGCCCAAACCGCAAAAACAAAGGGCATTCCTGTGTGTTCGTACCACGAAGTCGAAAGGTCGGTTACTTGTACCGCTTTACCACTCGAAAGTCGCCCTTGATTTGGTAAACGAAACATCTGTGTAGTCTCAGAAATAGGTCCACACAACCTGTACCATTCACTTAACGCCCCATCTCCAATTAAGAGCGCGGCTGGGTATTTCTCGAGTAGCGTTTCTAAATTTGGCTCGGCACGTTCGAGTTTGGCGTTTATTCCATCTAGTTTAAGCAGCGTCTCGAGTAATTTCACACTGGTGGCACTGTGTGTTGTTACAGCAATGGTTTTCCCGTTTAGTTCTTGCCACGGGATGGTATGAAATAAACACACGCTGTAGACTGCGCCAAGCACCGAAATCGAAAAATCTGGAATAGCACATAACAGGTCAGCATTTTCAATAAATTCAAAAGCCGAGATATTAGCTAAATCCACATTGCCCTCGAGCAGTGCGGTGTTGATCTGGGTCGGCACACCCCTGATCCAAGCGATGTTCTGCCCTTTTAATTCAGACTCGAGGGTGTGTAGAAGCGGCGCGACGTTGGTGTAACCGATAATCCCTAATCGGGTCATACAATCAGTTTACCTTGTTGGGCATAGACAGTTTACCTAGCTTAGCCAAAGGACACCAAAAAAAGCATGGTCAAAAAACCATGCTTTTACGGTCAAACAAATTACTTCTTAACGTTATCCTTGAGCGCCTTGCCTGGTTTGAAGGCAGGGTACTTGCTGGCTGGAATCTTGATTTTGGTTTTTGTGCCTGGTTTAACACCCGTGCGGGCTTTACGGCTACGAACTTCAAATGTTCCAAAGCCAGTAATTTGTACTTTGCTGCCCTTGTCAAGCGCACCACTGACTTCGCCAACAAATGCGTCAATCAGGGCTTTAACATCTTTTTTCTTGCTGGCGGTTTTTTCTGCCAAGATGTCAATGAGGTCGGACTTGGTGATCGTCTTTTTAACTACTTTCTTTGCCATAGTGTTGCTCCCTGAGCATTTTTATTATTATGGTTGAAACACGATTCTCTATAGTGTAACAATCACTCCCTATGCTCAGCACGAACTTTAGCATGTTTAATTTCAATTTGCAACGTCTTGGAGGGCTTTTTGTAGACTATACTTAAGTTTGGCAAAGTTACTTAAGATATGAATTTTTTCACATTTACAAAAAACAACGTACAGCACCAATGTTTAATCATCCTTTTTCCAAGAACGTTGAACCACCATGTCGCCAATGGTTGGAATGAGATGCTCGAGCCAAATCAGTGGCTGATACCAACTTGGTACAACCACTTCAGCCCTCGGATGTTCGAGTAAACGCAGCACCGTGCTTGCAATTTGTTCGGGTTCGATCATTGGTAATGGGCGTTTACCACCTTTTTGTGTCATGGCGGTGCGAACAAAACCAGCCGTTAGCAAAGAAACATTCACCCCAGTTCCGCGTAACTCGCGGTGCAGCGCTAAACTCATGCCGCGTAAAGCAAATTTACTCGCGCCATACAAGCTCGAGAGTGCAAGTGTACCTTGAACACTACCCATGTTAATAATCTGCCCATTGCGCTCAGATAGCATTTCTGGCAGTACCAATTGCGATAACCAATACGGTGCAAGCACATTGGTTTCATACATGGCAGTCACATCCAAAGCTGAACGTTTCCACCAAGACTGCCCTCCAGAATCCAAGCCCGCATTATTAAAAACCACTTGTACAGCCCCGAAAGTAGCTCTGGCTCGAGCCACAAGCCGTTCCAAATCGGCATGATTACGCACATCACACGGCACACCAATGACTCGTTTACCCGATGGATTAAGTTCAGAAACCAGTGCCTCAAGAATATCTTCTCGCCGCGCTGCTAGGACTAGCCGATGTCCTGCCGCTACCAAAGCCCGTGCGGTAGCCGCTCCGATGCCACTGGATGCCCCCGTAATAATAATATGTAAACCGCCCGAACCTTCAATGCTCATAGCACCAAGCATAAATAGACCAAGTGCAAAGTGCAAATTTAATTGCAAACGGGTGCAATAGCCTTGACCAAACCACAATTTTTTGAAAGACTGCTAAAACGTGATTAAACCTATTGTTCTGAAGGCTCACGGATGAACTTACACGATGATAAACCACACGAAGAATGTGGGGTTTTTGCGGTCTACGCCCCAAAGCGTGATGTACCTCGAGTGACTTTTTTTGCCTTATACGCGCTCCAACACCGAGGGCAAGAAAGCGCGGGGATTGTCAGTTCAGATGGTCAAACCGCCAAAATCCATAAAGACATGGGGTTGGTTAGCCAAGTCTTTAAGGAAGAACACCTTGAAATGCTCCAAGGTACACATGCCATCGGACACACTCGGTACAGCACCACAGGCGCAAGTCATGTGAAAAACGCGCAACCGTACTTAATTGAAACCCTGCATGGTCCATTGTCAGTTGCCCATAACGGCAACCTGACCAATGCCCACACCTTGCGAAAACGCCTGCTCGAGCGCGGCGGCGGACTAAGTAGCACCTCAGATTCCGAAGTATTGACGTATATGCTGGCAGTACCAACCCAATTAAGTGGTTTTGAAACGGCTCGAGTCAAAACCGAAGATGGCGTAAGTGCCGATCTCAAAGACATAGACTTCTGGCAATCACAACTGATTAGTTTTATGCTCGAAGCCGAAGGCGCATACACCCTCGGGGTGCTGACCAAAGACGCGATTTATGGTGTCCGCGACCCGCAAGGACTGCGCCCATTGTGCCTAGGTAAACTCGAGGGCGGCTGGGTTTTTGCTTCCGAGTCTTGCGCCCTGAATACCATTGGTGCAGAATTCGTGCGCGATATTGCCCCTGGCGAAATTATCCGCATAGACCAGCGCGGAGTCACCAGCCTTAGACTCGAGCATACCAAGCAACTTGCCATGTGCAGCTTTGAATATGTTTATTTTGCCCGACCAGACACAAATCTTGAGGGTAATGTCATCCATGATGTACGCCAACGTATCGGGCGTAGACTGGCAAAAGAAGCCCCTGTCAAAGCCGATATTGTTGTTGCTGTTCCAGACAGTGCTACGCCACACGGCATCGGTTACAGTTTAGAAAGCGGCATTCCGTATACCGAAGGACTGATTAAAAATCGCTATATTGGGCGAACATTTATTACACCAGACCAGAGTTTGCGCGAAATCGGAATGCAACTCAAATACAACCCATTACGGGCTAATCTCGAGGGCAAACGAATTGTTTTAATAGACGACAGCATTGTGCGCGGTACGACATCTGGACCGCTTGTTAAACTGCTGCGTGACGCTGGCGCTAAAGAGGTTCATTTGCGTGTCGCCTGTCCACCAATTCGTCACCCGTGTTTTATGGGTGTGGACATGGCAACACGTGGGCAGTTAATCGCTCATAATCGTAGTCTCGAGGAAATAAGGGTGCATATTGGGGCAGACAGTCTGGCATATTTGAGCGAAGCAGGATTACGAGCAGCGATCAGCAACACCGATACCCCAAAAGAGGATACTGGGCATTGTTACGCCTGTATGACAGGTAAATACCCATTAAAAATACCAGAATGGTTATTTGAAGAAACAAGAGATAAAAATGTTTTTGAGGGTGGATGATATGAGTATTCACAACCTAGAAGATGGGGATTATACCTTTAAGATTTTTGGCGAAAATGCAACCTTTTTGTCAATAATTGATATTGATACACATGACATTTACGATTACGATTGGGATTATGAAAGTCTTTGTGGACGATTAGTAAAGCGAATGAATCTAAAGAAAACCATAGTTTGGGGGTGTTCGTATAATTATTTTCAAATACGAATAACAATGCACTCAAATGACGATATAGAAAAAACTTGTTTTAGAGCATTTTCCTTATGTTTTGAGACTCATGGTGTTTTGTGTCTTGGAAATCTAGATTCGGTTGCAATGTGCGCCCAATTTAATAACTATAAGCTCCCGCAACCACAAGATGGAATATTTACGCTTCCTCCAAGTGGTTATTTAGTCACTGTTTATCAAATGTTTCCAAGAGAAGATGAATATTATGCTGAGTCGGTAAATGAAGGGGATAACTATGTCATCACTTTCAAAAAAATAGGTTTTCATAATCCAGATAACTCATTTGAGAAAATTCCTTGGAGAATATAATGAATATCCTCATTGTTGGCGGTGGTGGACGTGAACACGCGATTGCATGGAAGGTTTTACAAAGCCCTCGAGCCGAAAAAGTCTTTGTTGCGCCCGGAAATGGTGGCACAGCTTCAAGCGCAAAACTCGAGAATGTGCCGATTAAAGCCATAGATATTCCAGCCCTGCTCGAGTTTGCGATTTTAAAAGAAATTGATTTAACGATTATTGGACCCGATGACCCACTAGCGGCTGGAATTGTGGATGCTTTTGAAGCTAAAGGCTTGCGGGTGTTTGGGGCTTCTCAGGCAGCCTCTAAACTCGAGTGGAGCAAAGGCTTTGCCAAAACAATGATGCGCCAATGCAGTGTGCCAACCGCCGATTTTGCAGTCTGTCAAAATCTCGAGGATGGCTTAGAAGTGGTGCGCGACAACCCATTTAGCACCGAAGGTTTTGTGATTAAAGCCGATGGCTTAGCACTAGGTAAGGGCGTGCTGATTTGCGATTCGCTTTTAGAAGCCGAAGACGCTTTAGAACAAATGTTTAGTGGAGCGTTTGGTGAAGCTGGGCAAACAGTGATTATTGAACAGCGATTATCGGGACGAGAAGTGAGCGCACTATGCTTTTGTGATGGTTTGACGGCACGAATGATGCCACCTGCAAGGGATCATAAACGGGCTTTGAATGGTGATAACGGCTTAAATACAGGTGGCATGGGCGCATACGCTCCAGCCCCAGACATCAGTGCTGCGCTTCTTGAGGAAATACGGGTTCGGGTGGTACAACCGATTCTCGAGGAAATGGCGGCTCGAGGTGAGCCGTTTAAGGGCGTGCTTTACCCCGGTATCATGCTGACCGAAAATGGTATCAGTGTGCTTGAATTTAACGCTCGCTTTGGCGACCCAGAAACCCAAGTGTTGCTGCCACTCCTCGAAACCGATTTGCTCGAGATTATAGATGCTTGTATAAAAGGCACACTGCATAACCTCGAGCCAGTATGGAAAAAAGAATCTTGTGCAACGGTGGTGATGGCAAGTGGTGGTTATCCGCTAACATACGAAACTGGTTTTGAAATTCTGGGACTAGAGGCAGTGCCAAAGGGTGTGATGGTGTTTCATGCGGGGACAAAACTCGAACAGGGCAAAGTCGTCTCGAGTGGTGGACGGGTGTTAAGTGTCAGTGCGACAGGCAAAAATCTCGAGGAAGCACTACATAAAGCCTATTCTGGGGTTAAACAGATTTCGTTTAGCCAAGCCCATTACCGCACCGATATTGGGGAGATAATTGTTTTACCTAAATCAGCCAATGCTTATGCAAAAGCTGGAGTGAACATTGCTGAAGGAACTCGAGCAGTGGCATTGATGCAGGATGCAGTGCGTTCAACCCATGATGCTCGAGTGGTGGCAGGGGTTGGGGCATTTGGCGGGGTGTTTGACGTTTCGAGTTTGAAGTCTATGGAGCGTCCGTTGTTGGTTGCCAGTACCGATGGGGTCGGTACAAAAACAATGGTTGCGGCTCAGGTTGGCAATTGGTCTGGGATTGGTGCGGATATTGTCAATCATGGGATTAACGATATTTTGGTACAGGGTGCAAAACCGCTTTTCTTTTTAGATTACATTGCCGCCAATAACTTAAAAGCCGAATGGGTGGCTACCATCGTCTCG
>JBEGTV010000147.1:0-6608 GCA_041179225.1 Deinococcota bacterium
TCCTTACAACCAGCAAGCAGTTCAAGCCAAAACGCTACTTAAGAGTTCTTGTAGCTCTAAGGTTTTACCAATGCTTGGTAAGGCTTTAGCACCAATTTCTTGTTTAATCTGCCCTGATGTAGCAGGATGGGCTGCCACTGCCCGCCAAATCAAGGTCGCCCGTTCGATTTTGCCCTCGAGTTCTAAAGCCCCTGCTAGCGCATGAAAACTCTGCATCACTGTAGGCATGGCATTGACATCAAGGGCGATTTGAATACTTTCTAGTAAGTAGGCTCGAGCTAAAGCGGGTTGAGCTTCGAGCAGTTCAAGTTCGGCTAGGCTTTGTAATGCCACGGCAATGCTGCGTTTATCGTGCATTTCGCGTTTGAATAATAAACTCTGTTCTAAACTGTACCTAGCGCCTTTTGGATCGCCAAGTTTGCGTTGCACCACCGATAAATTATTTAAGACCACCGATACGGCTCGTTTATGTCCAAGTTCGGTAAAGTGGGTTAGACACTGCTCATAGGCGATTTTGGCAGCTTGGTCTTGTCCTTGGGCTTCGTGGACATTGGCTAAATTGAGGGTAGCAATGGCAATGCCCTCAAGATGATTCACTTGTTGATTTAAGGCAATGGCTTTTTTCAAGTGCTGCTCGGCTTCTAAAAAGTCCCCACTGAGTTTAGCGGTAATACCTAGTCCGTTGTAACTTTCGGCAATTCGCAAAAATTCGATTTGCGGTTCGGCTTGGTGTAACTCAATACTTTCTATAAAGGCAGTTTTGGCTTCTAGCCAACGTCCAGCCCGACTGTGTAACTGCCCCAATAAATGCAGCACCCCTGCTTTGACACTTGGCAAAAGCGGATACTCGAGGGCTTGTAAAAATAGGCGTTGGGCTTCATGGCTTTCGCCTAGCCGCATGGTGTACGAAGCCTCGATTTTGAGAAATTCTGGGTATAAATGGTTTGACTTTAACAATTTTTGCAAAACCAAGGCAAAAACTTGTTTGGCTTCTAAACTTAAGCCTCTGGTGTCGTAGACATCATCTAAAGCCAATGCCAAAACCCGTACTGCTTGGTAATCGGGTAATTCAAGGTACTGCCATAATGCCCAACGTACATTTGATAATTCATCCTCGAGTTGGGCTAAGGTACTCGGGGAGCGCCGAGCAGTTTGCAATTCTAGTACCCATTGATACATCCAAGCCTGAGCCGCCAAACTTTTTTGCGTGGTTTGTTCAAGCACAAATTGACGCAGTAATTCATGGATTTGGTAACGCTGCCCGTTCCGCCCGAGTAAACTCCGAGCAATCAGGGTTTCAAGGTCTCGTAGACTGGCATTGCTGATGCCTTTTGCCATTACCAAAGTAAACCCACCCTCGAGTGGTACAAGTAACTCTAAAATTTGACGCAGCCGAGTTTCTAAACGCAACCAAGTCTGCATAAATACGGCTCGGATACTGCGATGGCGTTCTGGGGTATCTCTGAAACGGCTTTCTAAGTGCTGTAAACCGCTCAGTACCTCATGCTCAAGGTCTGTTAAATCCAGCACAGCCGCCCAACTCGCAGCTAACTCAAGGGCAAGCGGCATACAACCACAATGCAGAGCAATCCGAGTCACAATTTTTTGTTGCCCTGAATTGATGGTTAAACGCGGGTCGGCTCGGCGGGCAGCAGCCACAAATAAATTCTCGGCAGGCGTTTGTTTCAAAGCCCCTAATTCAAGTACGGTTTCGCCACTTAAACCAAGTCGTTCACGCGAAGTGACCAAGACCCGCACCAATGAACCATGCTCCAAGACTCGAGCAATCAAAGCTGTAGCGGCTTCGAGGTCAGACTCAAGATTATCCAAAACCAACAAAACAGTTTTATCTTTTAACAAGCCCAAAAGCTGGGTTACTGGGTCGGCTTGACGTTGAAGTACAGTCAATCCTTGCAATATGGCATCGGCAAGGGCGGCTTGTCCGCGCAGACCGAGCAGCGAAGCAAACAACACTCCATCTTCAAAAACCCCAAGCCAATCATGGGCAGCACGAAGCACCAAACGGGTTTTGCCCATGCCACCAGCCGCAACCACCGAAATTAAACGTGTTCCAGATTCAAGTAAATTCTCTAAACTGCGAAGTTCTGCTTCACGACCAATAAAAGGGGTACTCGAGACAGGCAAAGAAAACCGAGACTCGAGACTTGGTGTTGTGTCCATCACAGCTTCGAGTGACTGATGTACCACATTCTCGAGTTGCGGATGTACCACAGCCTCGAGTGACTGATGTACCACATTCTCGAGTTGCTGACGCAAAAAAATCGTTTCTGATAATGGAGCTAAACCAAGTTCATGTTTTAAGGCATTAGCAAAAGCCAGATAGCTACTGCGTCCGAGTTCGGGCTGCCCAATTTGCAGGGCTAAACGCAGCAAGGCTTGGACTGCTTCTTCGCAAAGCGGATCAGCCCGTAATAACAAGCGCAATAAGTCCAAAGCTGCTCTTGGGTCTAAGGACTTGGCGCGTTGCAAAACTGCGTCTCGCCAAGCATGACGTAACGTCTGACGCTCTAAATCCAACCAATCCATAAAGGCTGGGGCATCGGAAAGTAAAAACCCTGTTAAGAACTCAAGTGCAAAATCCTCCAGTGGCAAGTTGCTTTTTAGGGCTTTCCAAAATACATCTAAATCACTTGAGCCTCGCCAGAACACATGGTCATCGGTCACTTCAAGCGCCACACCCCAATTTGAACGCCGTACTCGAGTCAGTAATTGCCGCAAATTGGCTCTGGCTCTGGAATCATCAGACTCCCAAAGTAAAGTTGCCAATTCACCTCGAGCCACGCCCTGCCCATGCGCGGCGACATACAACAAAACCGCCGAAGTTTTCTCAAAAGGCAATGCCTGCCAACGCTTACCCAACTTTATTTGTGGTGTGCCAAATAATTTGAGAAGCACGGACATGAGTACAGCATAGCAAAATGGCTGTACACTCAAGTCATGAACTTAGAAAAAGCTGCTCAACTGATTGCCCAACGAATCCCCGGAACGCGAAAAGGCACTTTAGAACCTGCTTATCAGCATTCGATTCGGGTTTCACAAACTTTAGAACGACTCGGCTTTAATGCCGACATTGTTCTGGCTGGAATGCTGCACGATATTGTTGAAGATGGCAATACCAGCCTAAACGAACTCGAGGCAATGGGTTGCAATACCAATGTGTTGCAATTAATTGACCTCTCGAGTCATAATATGGAGACACCCGTTCGCACTAACCTTGAAAAAGACCAACGCTGGGCGAAAATGGTGGCTCGGCTTGAAGAAGCGGGTAACGCAGAAGCATGGGCGGTGAAACTGGCTGATTTGCTCGATAATCTGCGCGGCAGTGCCAGCCTGAAACCAGAACGCCAAGCCGTATTCCTCGAGATTAAAGCCCCAACCTATTTGCGATTAACCAACCCCTGCTTGGGGCAGCACCCGCTCTGGCGCGAAGTGTTGCTTGAATGGGCGAGTTTTGGGGAAGCCAAATACCGTCAATTGCTCGAGTCAGTGTAGAAACTTGCTCGAGTCAGTGTAGAAACTTGCTCGAGTCAGTGTAGAATCAGTTCTCGAGATGACAACCGAACTCCAAACCCCAAACGCCTTAGCACCCCAAGGCGTTTTTTTTATTCTCGGCGCAAGTGGCAGTGGCAAAGGCACACTGGCAAATACCTTACTCGAGGACAAACAAATAGAAGCACACCTAAGCATGGGGGATTTACTCCGTGCCAGACAATCTCATTCAAATCTCGAGTCTGAATTAAGTGGTGAGATTCCAAGTGGGTTCTCGAGCCGAAGTGCATTTTTAGCTCATGCAGTGCAAAGTGGTTTGTTAATCCCCGATGTGTGGACACAAAGCATTGTCGAAAACGAATTGGCTCATATTTCGCCTAAGTTGCTCTGGGCATTTGATGGCTACCCACGCAGCCCAGCCGCCGCTACCCACTTACTCGAGGCACTAAAACAGCATCAGATTCCGTGTCTTGGCGCAGTGCATTTAGAACTTGATTTTTTAGAAATGCAGAGCCGTTTACTGTTCAGAGGACGAGCCGATGACACACCATCAGGCATTGCCAACCGTTATCAGTTTTACTTAAACAGTGTTGTGCCTAGCTTAGAAATCTTAAGAAAAACCATTCCTATTCTTTCATTAAACGCTTGCCACGAACCTCGAGGTTTAGCCGAGGCTGTTTGGGATTGGCTTAATCATCGGTGATGACCCGTCGAGCGCCTAAGTAGCGGGCTGCATAATATTTTTCGGTTAATTTAGACTTCAAGACCCGTCCAGGATTGCTAGCAGCATGAATAAATTCATCCGCCTCGAGATAAATGCCCACGTGCGAAACACCTTTACCTGTAGTATCAAAAAAAACGAGATCGCCTTCGCGTAGTTGGTCGCGTTCCACTGGTGTACCAATAGCAAATTGCTCACGGCTGACTCTTGGGAGGCTAATCCCAAATTCCCTAAAGACGATACTGGTAAAACCACTGCAATCCAGTCCATTGGCACTCGAGCCGCCAAAAACATAGTTTACACCAAGGTAACGCTCGCTAATGCCTCTTAGGGATTTAAGCTCGCTTACATTGGCTTGTGGGATGGTTAAAACTTGTCCAATCCGCAGTGAATCTGAAAATAAAGAATTGCTGGTTCGTAGTAATTGGGTGGTTAGCCCAAAGCGTTTAGCGATCTTAAACAGCGTGTCACCTGAAACAACGGTGTAACTCAGGATTGGTTCTGGACTCGAGTCATTTGGTGGCAATGTAGGTTCAGGAGTTGGCGAAGGTGATTCTGGATTTAGCGGTATCAACACAGGCAAAGGCGCAGAGGTCAGTAATGTCCAAACTTTGGGTTTAGCACTGTTTGAGTCAGTTGGGAAAGTGCTGGCAGGGCGTTCTGGGGCTGAGAGTTGTGCCAAGACTGTACTTGGTTCAGCCCGCCAAGAATTGCTCGAGGTGGAAACCACAGGCACAGGTAGGATTACTAAACTTATGGGTGGTGTACTTGGATTGACCATCACAGGTTTAGGCGTGGTTATTTGAGGACTCGGTGGTTTTGGAATGGCTGGGCTTGCTGACACAGCCACAACAGGACTCGAGACAGGTGGTATTGGACTGCTCGAGACAGATAGTGCTGGACTGCTCGAGACGACGGGTTTTGAATCACTCGAGATGACCAGTTTTGGGTAACTCGAAGCAAAAAAAGCTGCATCCCACGGAATCAACAGCACTTGCCCAATCCCAATCCCATTCGAGCCGAGCTTATTGAGTTCAGTTAGGGCTTGTACGGTTGTACCGTAGCGCTTAGCAATACCAAACAGCGTATCGCCTTTGACCACTGTGTGATTGCGTTCTGGAATTTCGAGAATCTGCCCTATTTTTAAGTCAGTGCCGCTTAAATTATTGACCTTAGCTAAAACCGCGACAGGGACATTAAATTTTTTAGAAATACTGTACAGGGTTTCTTTAGCTTGAACAGTATAAGGCGCTGCCATGACAAAACTGGATAGTAAAACACCAAAGAGCGTACCCACGCGCAACCCGTTCACATCATCTAGTGTACTGCAAATTTGCAATTCAATGGCTGCTTTTGTAATTGACGCAAAACCCTGAATTTCTCAAAGGCTTTTTTCAATTCTTCTCTTACCTAAACTTCAAATTAGGGGCTTAAATACTGGCGGCAGATATACTTATACCAAATTAAATTCTGATGCTACCGAAATCAGTTCTGGTTTGTATGTTAAGTGAGTTCTGCCCCAAGATATTGTATGCTACTACCTACAGACAACTTGGTTTTGTCTCATGGTGTTTTGAATGCAGACTTTTTCCCAGTACGCCGCAACTCGTTTGCTCCGCGAGCATCCTGCTCGAGCGCAAGTCTTTGGTGGCATCGCCTTAAAAACAGGGAATATCCAAACCTTCGCGGGAATAGATTTAATCACTGGAATGCCAGTTTTTATTTACACCATGCCCGAAAAACCTAGTGCTATAGCCGAAGTGTATAGCGAACATATCCCATCAGTTCTCGAGCTTGGCTTTGAACATGAGCTTGGTTTTGTGATCACCAGCAGCGCTCCGGGGTACACACCAATCAAACCAATTCTAACCAAACAGCGTCTCGAGTGGTTGGTTCGTGCCAGCAGTCGCGCCTTAGCCGATGCACACAGTGTTGGTTTAATTCATGGCAATCTCGAGCCAAGTCATTTTTTTGCTTGTGGCGACCATTTGCTCTTAGAAGGTTGGGGTTTACCTTGGGGCAAAGCCAATCCAGATTACCAAGCTCCAGAAACCAACATTAGTCTTGCCACAGATGTCTTTGCTTGGGCGCGTTCAATCACCTTGTTCGGTAAAGGCAAACCACGTTTAATGCTCGAAGGAGAATTTGGGCGGTTAATCGGGCATTGTCTCAATCCGCGTCCTAGTGAACGTCCGACTGCCCAAGAACTGGTTTTGGCACTTGAGCAAGTGTTGCCACCGCGCCAACCAACCCATCCTGATATTGCCTTAACAGCTTTGGAATTATCGGCTACTGAATTCTTGGAGACCGATACCAACACCAGCAATCCAATTAAACGCACCAAACCACTCGAGAGTCCTAGTAAGCCCGAAGTGTA
>JBEGTV010000148.1:0-6557 GCA_041179225.1 Deinococcota bacterium
ATGAAACGTATTGCGCTGATTTGTTTTTGCTTCCTGACTTTTACTGTCTCGAGTTATGCCCAAGCGCCATCATCTGCTGTTTACTTAATAGATCGCGCTATTGACTTACTAAGCAGTCAATATGCTGGTTTTGCTAAATTCAATTTAGTTGAACTTGAAAAAACTGCTTTGGAAAAATTGGCAATAATCTGTAAAAACCTTACTCCTTGTAATTATCAACAAGGTATACCAGTTCTTGATGAACTCATCTCGAGCTTAGGTGATGGTCATACCTTTCGCATGAGTGCTTTGCGCCGTGCCGAATTTGATGCCAATGCCGCTAACCGACCAATTTTGGGTGTGGGTATGAAATTTGCGCCTTTACCAGATGCTCCCGCCTTAGTAGTCACACGGGTTCTCGAGAACAGCCCCGCCGCCCTTGCTGGGATTAAACGCGGTGATGTGATTCTTGGGGCAAATGGCGACTTAAATCGGTTCAAGAATGCTGCCGAAGCAATGGTTGCCATAACTGAACTCGAAGCCAGTGCGCCCAGCATTTTATTTGAACTGCCAGACTCGAGGCGTATGACGCTTGAGCCTAAAAAAATTGGTCCTTGGTTGCCGAGCTTAGAAATTGTCAATAACATTGCGATTATTACTTTTTATCAGTACCTCACCCCATTGGTGGCGGCTCGAGTCCAAGACCATATTCGCGCTGCCCTGAACACCAAAGCAATTATTTTGGATGTGCGTGGTAGTGGTGGCGGTAGTGCTTTTGAAAGCATCGGCAGTGCTGGCGGGTTTGCCGAACCTGTCGGGACGACCTTTGAAAGTAAAAACGGCTCTGGTGGCTATGAATTTCAGAATGGAGTCCTTAAAAGTAATGGTTTTGCAGTTTGGAACTTAAGTCCATTCACCCGTTTTGATAAAAATAAGCCTGTGCTGGTCTTAACCAACCGTATCTCGAGAAGTGCCGCCGAATACATGACTTACTTTTTGCAACGCCCCGGACGTGCCACGGTACTTGGGGAACGCACCGCCGGAGTTCTCAACACCAGCACTGGCTTGTACAACCTTCCAGACGGAAGCACCTTAGCGATTACGGCTGCCCGCTCGAGTAGCTTGGACGGCATCCCACACCCAGAATTTGTCACGCCAAATATCGAAATGCTTGATGACATGGGTGCTTTAAGTCGTGGTCAAGACAAAATTCTCGAGAAGGCTTTTGAGATGCTGCGCTAAAATGCCGGCTTGGGTCATAAATTTTTTATTACAGTCTTGTAGCAGAGGCAAAGAACTGTCATTTATGGGTTGTGTGTCACTCGTCTGTGTTGCGCTTTTAGGGCAGAATGAACCCTGATGAAACTGACTTTTACTCGAGCGCTGCTGATTCTGGCGCTTGTGATTCCAAGTGTTCTAATAGCTTGTGCGCCACAAAACGAAGCCTTGGCAAAAGCCACCGCTTCGCATCCCGAAGGCAGGGCATTGTTTGAACAGTACAATTGTATGCGTTGTCATGATGGTGGGGTCGGTGGCTACGGCAAGAAAATGATTGAGAATCCGCGTTTACGAGATTTAACCTATATCAAAGCGCGAATTATCGAAGGCAAAGACCTTGGGGCGGCAAAAATGCCAGCTTATCCAGACATGCCTAAAAAAGACCTCGAAGAAATTGCCTCGTTTGTGCAAGCCCTCGCAGGTTGGGAGAAATAAATATGACTTTAGAAGAACGTTACAAACATTCAGAATGCCGTAGCTTGGAGCAGATTTTTCCAAATCAAACCAATCCCAATGGCACAGCTTTTGGCGGTCATATTGTTTCGATTATGGATAAAGTCGCAGGCTTTGCGGCAGGGCGTTTTAGTGGTGGTTCGGTTGTGACTGCCAGTATGGACAAAGTGGATTTTAGAATCCCGATTAAAATGGGCGAAGTCATCGAAGTGATTAGCCGTGTTGAATCGGTTGGACGTACCAGTATGCGAATTCGGGTGGATGTACAAAAAGCCATGCCAGACGACTCGAGCCTTGTGACCAGTGGGCATTTTACGTTTGTGGCGATAGATGCACAGGGTAAACCCCGTCCTGCCATCCGAGAAGAATCGGTTCGAGAATGAATTTTCCAGCACCACTAAAAATTTGTTTAGTGCGCCATGGTGTGACCGACTGGAATCTCGAGGGGCGTTGGCAGGGCTGGTCAGACACCCCACTTTCCAAACTTGGCGAAGAACAGGCTTGGGCATTACGCGCTCGGCTGGAAGATAAACACTTTGATCGGGTTTACTCGAGTGACCTGATTCGGGCATTGGACACCGCCCGACTATCAGGTTTTGAACCGCACCCGGATGCACGACTTCGTGAACTCAACTTTGGGGTTTTTGAAGGCGGTGATAACACCGAAAATGCCAAGCATCCAGAATTTAGTGCTTGGATACAAGACCCTGTAAATCGTGCTGCTCCACTTGGCGAAAGTTATGCCAGTCTTCGCGCCCGTGCCATGCACTGGCTCGAGAATCTGCCCGAAAGCGGTGAGGTTCTGGCTTTTTCGCACGGTGGTTTAATCCAAGTGGTGACTTGTGGACTACTCGAATTAAACCCGTTGGTTGCCCCAAGAATTTGGCGTTTACGGATCACCCATGCCAGTATTACGGTTTTGGAAAAGCACTGGACTCCGAGCGGTGCGGTTTGGATGCTCGAGCGCTTAAACGATACGGCGCACTTGGAGTTGTTGGGTGGGGCTGTTTATTCGGCGACAACGTAAAGGCTCTGAGTCCTGAGCTATGGGCTATGAGCTAAAAACCTCATAGCTCATAGCTAACTTCTACCCATTCTTTAGTTAAGTGAATGAAGACCTTATTTTGTGCTACGGTTTTATAGCTGTACCCACAGGAGGAAACACTATGACATTAAACGAATTACTCGGCTCGGTTGTGAATCAACTTCAAAACGATCAGGATAATATTAACGGGGCTGACCCTAGCAACCCACAGCATGGGACAAAACTGCTCGAGAAATTTAAGGCAGCCCAAGCCGCCGCCTCGAGTGACCCATCTGCCGATTTGGGACAAGTTTTTAGCCAAGTATCTCAAGCCATTACAGGTTCGGCTGGCACAAATGGTTTTACCGCCAAAGCCTACGGCGATGCTTTTTCCGAAGGCGCTCAGGCGTTTGCTGGACGCAGTAATAGCTTAAGTGCCAATGACCTTGGCCCAATCATTGGAATGCTGACCAATGGTTTTGCCAAGCACGACACTCGTGGTGCAAATGCGGCTGGTCCACTTGGGGCGCTTGCGCCACTCTTGGGATTACTTGGTGGCAACGCCGGCGGCGGCTTAGACATTGGTAAAATTGCTGGAATGCTGATGGGTGGCGGGGCTGGCAACATTGTCGGAATGCTCGGTGGGCTGCTTGGTGGTGGCAACCAACAACAAGGCGGTTTGGGCGGAATGCTTGGCGGACTCCTCGGTGGGGGGCAACAACAAGCTCAAAATCAACAAGAAAGTGGACTCGGCGGCTTACTTGGTGGCTTGCTCGGTGGTGGACAACAACCCCAACAACAGCAAGCCCAACAAGGCGGCGGACTCGAGGGGATGCTTGGTGGGTTACTCGGTGGAGCATTGGGCGGCGGACAACAAGCCAACAATCCTCTTGGTGCATTGCTTGGTGCTGTGACCCAAGGCGCACAAGTCACCAATGCCAATGGTCAACGTGACGCAGGGGCAGTCAGCACAGGTAGTGTCTTGACAGGTTTACTTGGCGCGTTAATGAAGGGCTAAAATTTTGTACTCGAGCCTCACGCCTTTAGCGTGGGGCTTTTTTATTGAGAAATTATTTTCAACAACGTGCAGAACGATTATTTCGTGCTAGGCTTCTTAACATCTGAGTATTTGCTCAGATATTTAAGGAGAGACCCATGACCCCGACCATTATCCCAGACCTCGAGTACCTTGTTTCTGGCATGGACTGCGCCAATTGTGCCAAGAAAATCGAGTATCTGCTCGAGAAAACCCCCGGTGCAAGCCAAGCCAAAGTTAATTTCAGCACCGAGACGCTGCGTTTAAGTTTGGATGAACAATTAACGCCACGCCGTCAACTCGAGGCGAACCTCAAGGCGCTCGGTTATCCTTCGACCTTAAAAACAACCGAGCCAGATGGTCACAATCATGCTGCTGTCGGTCATGTCCATGCACCCGAAGAAAACACACCTTGGTACGCTACTCGAGCCTCCCAACTGGTTTTTTTAACAGGTGGTTTGTTGCTAGCTGCGTGGGTATTTGTCAGCCTCGAGCCAAACCTTGCAATTTACGGCTATATCGCGGCGACCATCATTGGAGCAATCCCCCTGGCACGTCGGGCATGGGCGGCGACCCGTTTTGGCAATCCATTCACAATAGAAACTTTGGTCAGTGTAGCCGCCATTGGTGCAATTGGTATTGGCGAAGCCCCCGAAGCCGCCGTGGTGGTTTTTTTCTTTATGATTGGCGAATGGCTCGAGGGCATCTCGGCGGGTCGCGCTCGGGCGGGCATCAAAGCACTGGCGGCACTGACTCCCAAAACTGCCTTGGTCATTGAGGCAGAACAGACCAATGAAATTCCAGCCGAGAACTTAAAAGTTGGGCAATTGGTGCTGGTGCAACCCGGTTCTCGAGTTCCTTGTGATGGCTTCATCGAAACTGGTTTCTCGAGTTTAGATGATTCGCCAGTCACGGGCGAGAGTATGCCAGTCAATAAAAAAGTTGGCGATGCAGTTTTTGCGGGTAGCATCAATGGCGATGCTGCCCTAAAAATCCGAGTGACCAAGACGGCAACCGACAACACGATTGCCAGAATTATTAAACTGGTCGAAGAAGCCCAAGACGGCAAGGGCAACACAGCGCGGTTTATAGATAGATTTAGCCGATACTGGACTCCAGGTGTGCTTCTTGCCTCGAGTCTGGTGGCAATTCTGCCACCGCTTTTTGGGGCTGGAACGTGGAATGAATGGATTTACAAAGGCGTGAGTTTACTGCTGATTGGTTGTCCGTGTGCGTTGGTTTTATCTGTGCCAGCCGCAATTACTTCGGGACTCTCGAGCGGGGCTAGGCGGGGCTTACTGATTAAAGGCGGGGCAGCCTTAGAGAATATCGGAAGTGTAAAAACCATTGCCTTTGACAAGACTGGCACATTGACGGCGGGTAAACCCGTTGTGACCGATGTTTTTGCCATTGGTCTCGAGCAACCCGAAATGCTGCGCCTTGCGGCTGGAGTCGAACAAAGCAGTTCGCACCCACTGGCAAAAGCGATTCTCGAGTATGCCAAAACCCAAGGTGTTACGCCGCCAGCCAGCACAAATGCTCGAGCCATTCAAGGTAAAGCAGCCGTTGCCACCATAGAAAACCGTGAATTTGCGGTGGGCAGCCCAAAATATGCAGCAGAACTTGCACTGCTCGGGAATGGTTTAAAAACTCAAATCACAAACCTCGAGAACGCTGGTAAAACCGTGGTGGTGCTGCTCGAGGGCAGTACAGCCCTTGGAATTATCGCTATTCGTGATGAACCTCGAGCCGATGCCAAAGAAGCTATTTCTCAACTCAAAGCCCTTGGAATCTCGAGTATCATGCTGACCGGCGATAATGCCCGTACAGGCAAAGCGATTGCCGATGGTCTAGGCTTAGAAGTTAAAGCTGAGTTAATGCCCGAAGATAAACTAGAACTCATCACCCAGTACGCCGCCAACGGTAAAATTGCCATGATTGGTGACGGCATTAACGATGCTCCAGCCCTTGCCAAAGCCGATGTTGGTATTGCGATGGGTTCTGGCACAGATGTTGCCCTCGAGACGGCTGATGCTGCCATTCTGCGTTCTAACGTGACTGGTGTGGTGGATTTGGTGCAACTTTCAAAAGCCGTAATGGGTAATATCCGTCAGAACATCATGTTTGCATTGGGCTTAAAAGCAATTTTTCTGGTCACAACGCTATTTGGGTACACCACACTCTGGATGGCAATTCTAGCCGACACTGGCGCAACTGCCATTGTCACCGCCAATGCACTGCGTTTACTGGCATTCAAAAGCCGTTTCTCGAGGTAGAATAGGAAAGAACATCTGGTCAGCAGATTGGCTTGGGTACAGGGAGAGATATGATTAAAAAACTATTATTGGTGACCTCGAGTTTGCTGTTCTCAACAGCCTTTGCCCAAAACGAATTCCCAGAATTTAGACTTAAACTCTCAACTTTCGAGCCTTTTATTGCCTCTGGGCGTTTACAACAAGAAATTATTGTTAAAAACTTTGCCTTAAACCCTCAGCTTATTCAGCGCAGCCGCAATTTTGGCAAAATCAGCAGTGCCTTAGCCCCTGAACTCGAGCGAATTTATAATAGTCTGCCTCGAGCTGCGATCAATGCCCGTTTTCGTCAACTCGAGAATGGCAATTGGGTGGCGCGGCAACAAAGCGCTTGGCAAGTCAACATCGAAAAAACCAATGCCAATCTGTACAAAGCCATTATCGAAGGCAAATCCGAAGCCGAGCTTGTTGTACAAGTCACACGCCCAAAACGCTTAGTCGAGGATTATGCCGCCCAAGGTATTTTGCAACGCTT
>JBEGTV010000149.1:0-6553 GCA_041179225.1 Deinococcota bacterium
AACTTGTGCGGCTTCTCGCTCAAGACCAAGAAAACGCGGTGCAAGCCGTACTTGACGCGTCACACCACATGGCTAAAGCCGTGGAGTTGGCTGCCGAGCGTTTAGCGGCGGGCGGGCGCTTACTTTACGCTGGTGCAGGGACAAGTGGGCGCTTAGCTTACCTAGACTCGAGTGAACTGACCCCAACTTTTGGCTGGCTTAAAGAACGGGCTGTGGTGGTCATGGCAGGTGGTAAAAGCGCGGTTTTTCAAGCTGCCGAAGGTGCAGAGGATGATTTTGCAATGGGTAAAGCCGATTTATTGGCATTAAAACCCACAAATAATGATGTGCTGATTGGCATTGCTGCCAGTGGTGGTACGCCGTATGTGCTTGGGGCATTGGAAGCTGCTAAAGAAGCTGGGGTGTTACGGATTGCCTTATCGAACAATCCAAACACCAAAATTCTCAAGTTTGCCGATATACCGATTTTACTCGATACTGGTGCAGAAATCATTTCTGGTAGTACCCGCTTAAAGGCTGGAACGGCTCAAAAAATCGCTTTGAACACTTTATCCAGTGGTATCATGGTGCGTTTACATAAGGTTTACGGCAATTTAATGGTGGATTTACAAGCCACCAACATTAAACTCGTGGCTCGAGCCATTCGTTTAACTCGGCTTGCCACAGGTGTAACCGATGAGATGGCACAAGCCGCCTTAAGCCAAGCCGGTTGGCATGTCAAAACGGCAATTATTATGCTCGAGAAGCACTTGTCGGCTGAGGCTGCGGCGGTGTTACTCGAGAAATGCCAAGGCAGTGTTCGTTTGGCGTTGAAGTAAGTGTAGTTCTGGGACACATGACAGTTTAATGCTTGTTACAATTTTCTCATGCTAAGGTTGCTTTTTTGGTTGCCGGCATTCTTACTTTTTAACAATGCCGAAGCACATGTCAAATGGTTTCATCAAGGAGAACGACCTCCTTTTAATTGGCTGGCGGTTTTTTCAATGCCGAGCCTACTTTTTATTGTGGCGGTCAGTCTTATGGTGCTTGGCTTGTGGTTCTGGCAACGCGCTCGAGGTGGGGTGGGGTTTATCCCTAACCTTGCATGGTTTGGTGCAATTTCGGAACGGCGTATGGCGTTGTACGGCTTAATTCCAGCCATTCTAGCAGTGCATTTTGCAGTACCACTTTTTGTGGCAAGTGTCCAAGGCAACTTATTTGCGCCAGCCTTAAAACTACCAGGGGCTTGGGCATATTTTATTGGTTTACTGCAAGCAGGTGTGGCATTGGCGCTTTTTTATGGTGGGTTCACTCGAGCCGCAGCCGTGGTACTGGCGTGGTTGTGGTTGGTCGGTATTGCCTTTGTTGGACTCGAAGCAAGCCTCGATAATGCCCATGTGCTTGGTTTTGCGGTCTTTTTCTACTTGGCTGGGCGTGGTCCAATTGCGATTGACCGCCTTATTCTGACCCGTTTTGAACCAAGCCCAGACCTGATGCGCCATGCTGTGACCGCCCTAAGAATTGGGGTCGGGCTGGGGTTAATTGCTGCCGCTTTCACCGAAAAATTGGGTAATCCGATGTTGGCAATTTCTTTTCTCGAGCAGCAACCCTTAAATTTTACTGCTGCCCTTGGTGTACCGATTCCCAACGAATTATTTTTGCGTTTTGCGGGCAGTGTCGAATTCTTAGTGGGCTTATGCTTGGTTGCCAATGTCTTTACCCGTGAAATCATTGTAATTGCTTGGATTCCCTTAAATTTAACCCTGACCATTTTTGATTGGAATGAATTGGTTGGGCATTTACCGATTTATGGGGCAATGGCGGTGCTACTGATTTGGGAAAACTCGAGTACGAACACCGAATTGTGGTTGCGGGGCTTACGCGAAGGTCCTTTGCCGATTCAATAACCCAGTCGTGCCAGATCCATAACCCAGTCGTGCCAGACTCTTAGGCAGTGCCACTTCTGGAACATCTGACAAGCGGCACTCGAGGGCGCACGTTCCAGCAAAACCAATTTCGTTCAAAGTCTCTAGGATTGTCGCAAAATCAAGGTGTCCTGAACTCGGTTCAAAACGATTTGAATCTGATAAATGCACATGCCCAAGCCAAAGTGCATGGTCGCGCAGCGCTTGGATAGGATTGGCTTCTTCGATATTCATGTGGTAGGTATCAGCCAGAATTTTGAGGCTCGAATGCTTGAGTGGCTGTATAAGTTGCACTGCCTCCGCCAAGGTATTGACCATGTGATCTTCGTAGCGGTTCAGTGGTTCAAAGAAAATGTGTACACCCAACTGACTCGCATAGCGACCCAAGGCATCCAAGGCTTCGAGCAGTACGGCGGTGTCTTCTTCTTTGGAACGCGGTGGAATATGCGGTGGTAAACGAGTCGAGAAGATGCCCCACGCTGCTGGAGTGACCACACCAGCAGCGCCTAATTCAGCCGCAGATTCGAGCAAACGCCGTATTCGAGTCTGAGCAGCTTGGCGCTGGGGTTGCTCAAATGCCCCAATAAACGGCGCTCCTGACAAACAAATACTACTGATGACCGCACCAGATTTCTTAGCAGCTTGCCAATCAAGGGTCATTTCTGCCAGTTGCTCGAGCCGCCCGCCTTGTAATTCAAGGGCAGCAAAACCAAGGGCTTGAGCCATCTGCCACTTGGCGAGTGTTGACTGACCCGTCAAAAGTTGTGTTTGACAAGCTATTCTCATGGAAACTCCAGCACCACTTGTAAGGCTTGGGCTTGGTTTTGGTCCAGTAATTCAAAAGCTCGAGCCGCTTCTTGATACCAGAATCGGTGGGTGATCAGCGATTCAAAGTCTAGTTTTTGCTGCATGATGGTTTGCTCGAGTCGCAAGCGATTCCAACGGTGGTCTAGGCTGGGACTAACCCCACTGGTCTGTGAACAAATCAGTTGTACACGATTATGATGAAATTCTTCGCCAAGCGCTAAACCAACCGCTTGTCCTTGCATAAATCCAGCCGTAATCACTTTAGCGTTGTATGCCACAGCCCGAATCGCTTGGTGCAGCGCATCATAAGAACCACTGGCTTCGATACAGACATCTGCACCAAAACCAGTCAGGCGTTTAATTTTTTCGGCAGCATGGTCTGAAAAAACAACATCAGCCCCAAATCGTTTGGCTTGTGCCAGGCGCGACTCGAGTTTATCTACGGCAATCACTTTTGCTCCACTGGCTTTACAAAGCTGCACAATCAGTAAACCAATCACACCCAAACCAAACACCGCCACCCAATCCCCAAGGCGAATTTCTGCGTCATGAACAGGATTCAGAGCAATTGCTCCAATCCGAGCAAAAATTCCATGATGGGCTAAAGTCTGGTCTGGCAGGATGCGTCCCCGAACCATATCCTCGGGTAGCACCACGCTCGAGCGATGCCCCCAAGAACCCCAAACCCGACTGCCCAAGGTCAATCCTTGAACAGCCGCTCCAAGTTCGATGATTTGACCAACTTGCTCGTAACCCCAACCCTCGAGTGGATAGGCAGCTTTTGTTTGGGTAGGAAAAAATAAGCGATGCTCGGGGTCAAAGTGCTTCTCGAGCAACGGGTTTGTGCCACGGTACTGGGTCAGTTCTGTTCCCGCCGAGATACCAGAGAATAAGGTACGAAGCCGCACTTGGTTCGGTTGCAAGGCAGGCGCTTGGCTTAAACGCCATTCAAGTTGATACGGCGCAGTTAAGCACAGAGTAGCAACCAAATCGCGGCTGTCCATGTGAAATTCCCACCGCCTAAACCTTCGCCTGTTTCGGGATGCCAGTATTCATCAAAACCATAGGCTTTGATTAAACTCTTGGTGTCGTCTTGGACTCGTTTGGCAAGGCTGGTATAGCCGTACTGCTCGAGTCCTTGGGCAATCATCCAATTGACCACTGCCCAAACTGGACCACGCCAATACCGCCGTGGTTCATAAGCCACATGGTTCGGGTCGGTGCTGGGTACAAGGTAGCGCACTTGTTGCCCCCATTGCTCGAGATGTGCCGCCAAACGAGCCGCTTGTTGTCGCGTGGCAGCCCCAGCAAAAAGTGGTACAAAACTCGAGGAGGTGGTCACAGGAATCTGGCTTTGAGTGACCAAATCAAAAGACCAGAACGCACCTGCTTGTTCGTTCCACAAGGCTTGAAGACCACGCTGACCGCGCTTTATCCACGTCTCGAGTTCGGTGGTGTCAACGTTAAAGCGTTTGGCTAAAACAAGTAAGTCCTGATCCGAACGCAATAAAATCGCATTGAAAATCACATTGGCAATCCGAAAAGGATTATCTTCAAGCACTTGTTGAGGGTCATACCCCAGATTTCTAAAACGCATCACCAACGATAAATAACGGTCATAATCGCTTTGCAACGGGCGCTGAGAACTGTCCACATGGCTGGTATCCCGCCGCTTGTAAGCTGGTAAATCCACAATCGGAACTCGAGCCAGCGCTTCGTCCCATTGCGGGCTGTTATCTGTACCTGCTTCCCAAGGATGAACAATTGCGGTCATACCCGTACCATCTGGGTCACGGTGCGTATGTAGCCAACGATGAAACGCCAGAACAGCCGGTAGCATGGTTCTGACTTTGTTTTCGGCAAGGGCTGTGTCTTTTGCTTTCTCGAGCAGATGCCGCAACACAAAACCCAGCACTGGAGGCTGAGTAATCCCACTCGAGACAGGCGCGTTTTCTTGGAGTCTAGCAATTTTATCTGTCGCCCAAACGTCAGGACCCGGAAAGTAACCTGCGTCAAACTGATGAAAAACAATGTGTGGAATCATGCCATTTGCCCACTGCCCACGCAGCAAAAACTCGAGTTCAGCAAAGGCTCGAGGTTCATCGTAAGTGGCAAAACCAAGGGCTGTAAAACCAGAATCCCAAAACCATTGAAACGGATATAAGCCTTTGGTTGGCACGGTGTACCCACCTTGGTCGTTATCATGCAGAATTTTCTTAGCCAGATTTTCTAAGTTCATAATGACCTTCCTGTTGTGGCATCCATAAAGCGCATTCGGGCTAAGTTTGGACGAACATACATTGGTGCATTCAAACGCACCAAATAATCAGGTGGAGTGATCACTTTGACCACTTGCTCGCCGTATGTACCAGTCACCAGTCCATGCGGACCTAGCTGCTCAACCACGCTAACTTCGACTGCGAACCCGTGCAGGTCGGTAGGTTCACAGAGTTCCAAATCCTCGGGGCGCATTCCCAAAACCACAGCTTGCCCAGTGGCTTTGGTTGGGTACAAGGCTACGCCCAACTTGGCTTGCCCAGACTCGAGTGGCAGACGCAAAAAATTCATTGGCGGATTGCCAATAAAACTTCCCACAAAAGTGCTGCTTGGATTTTGATAAACCTGCATTGGTAAATCATACTGCTCGAGGTTTCCAGATTTCATCACCGCGATTCGGTCAGCCAGACTCATGGCTTCTACTTGGTCATGGGTCACATAAACTGTTGTGGTTTTGGTTTCACGCAAAAGTTTTTTGAGTTCTGCCCGCATCTCCAACCTTAAAAGCGCATCGAGATTAGAAAGTGGTTCATCCATCAGCAGCACTTCGGGTTCAACTGCCAAAGCCCGTGCTACTGCGACCCGTTGCCGTTGTCCGCCACTAAGTTGGGCAGGTGAGCGCTGCAAATACGGTTCAATGTGCATTAACGCTGCCGATTTTTCAACTTGAGTTTTTATTTTGTTGGTATCAGTTTTTTTCATCCGTAAACCAAAAGCAATGTTTTCATAAACCGTTAAATGCGGAAAAATTGCGTAATTCTGAAAAACCATTGCCAAGCCTCGGGAACGCGGAGGCAACCCAGAAACTTCGCGTTCACCAATCCAGACCTCGCCACTGTCCTTGGTTTCTAAGCCCGCAATAATTCGCAACAAAGTGGTTTTACCGCAACCCGAAGGACCGAGCAGCACCGCAAATTCTTGGTCTTTAACCTCGAGCGACACCGAATCAAGGGCTTTAGATGCACCAAACGAACGGGTAATTTTTTCAACACGAATTTGAGCCATAAAATCCTTTATCTACTTGAGATGCCCCATAAAGCAAATAAATAGCGGCGAATCATAAAGAAGAAAACCATCACTGGAACAATCATCATCAATCCGCCAGCAAAACGAAAAGGCAAGGGCGAATCGTTTAGCGTAGACAGCAAAAACGCAGGTAAGGTACGGTTACGCAAAGTCAAAATGGTTGAAGCAAAAACTTCATTCCACGAAATCGTAAAAGCAAAAATTGCGGCGGCGGCTAAACCCGGTAAAATGAGTGGTAAGACCACCTTAAAAAAGGCTTGGATTCGGTTACAACCAAGCACCCAACTGGCTTCCTCGAGTTCACGCGGCACACTGACAAATAAACTCGAAGTGACCAGCACCGCAAAAGGCAAGGCAAGTGCTGTATGAACCAATGCCACACCAATAATTGTGTCGTACAAACCCCATTGCAAAAAACGCACCGCCAAAGGAATAGCAAGTATGGCTAAGGGAAAGGCTCGAGTGAACAAAATCAATAAGCGAAAAGTGTCCTGCCCAAAGAAATTATACCGTGCCAGTGCATAACCAGCCGGCGCACC
>JBEGTV010000150.1:0-6548 GCA_041179225.1 Deinococcota bacterium
GCTTGAGCAAATGAAAGTTACGGCAGTACCAACGGATACTAAACTCGAGGCGTGCTTAACCGATGCTGATGCCGCTATTTTGGTGACAGAATGGTACGAGTATCAAATGGCTCACTGGGCAGCCTTAGGTAAGCTGATGAAGCAAAAAGTCTTACTCGATGGACGCAATGCTTTACCAATAAACTCGTTGCTTGAAGCAGGATTTTTGTATTTGGCTGTCGGGCGAAACTAAGTATCTCACGCTTTCCTTGACCATAAGATGCACCTTCGGGCATGGTCGCTCATTTTAGAATTTCCAAAAAGCGTCAATTCTGCCATTACAGCGTGAAATACATTTCCCTTACTCCTTTTAGTCGGAAATGTTTTAGGAAAAAGACTATAAAACATTTCGGGGTTGTATTTAGATGAGTATTAATTGGCTTTTAATTGTCAAGTTTTTGTCAATGACGCTATCCTGACTAAGCCAATAAAGAATACTCTGGTGAAGAAAAATTTTTTAACCGCATTTGGCATTCTTGCCACGGCTACCGTCCTCGCCCAAAGCCTGAAAACCGATTTAATGGGATTTGCATTGCTGCCTGCCGATACCTTCTCGAGCGGGGCTGCCAGTGGGCAATTTAATGCCAATGGCAGCAAAGCCGATGCTCCACGTTTTGCCAGTCAACCTGTACAGGGTTTTAGTGGTATTCAATTTGCCGCAAATGGCAATTACTGGATGCTTTCGGATAACGGCTTTGGCACAAAGTACAACAGCGCTGATTATTTGTTGCGCCTTTTCAATGTTTCTTTAGCCGCCAAAACCGCCACTGGTGGGGCTGGTAGTGTTGCAGTCAACAGCTTTATACAATTGCGTGACCCAGACAAAAAAGTACCTTTTATTATTGTCAACGAAAACAGCGTAGATCGCTTATTGACTGGTTTTGATTTTGACCCAGAATCGTTTGTGTTTGCCCAAGACGGAACAATCTGGATTGGCGAAGAATTTGGTCCGTACTTAATTAACGTAGACACCACAGGAAAGGTTTTGTCCGCACCGATTCCAACCCCAGATTTTGGGGCTGGTAAAGACCCAAGTAAAGATTTGGTGCGTAGCCCAAATAATCCTGCTGTACTGGCATCTTCACCAAACCCTGGGCAAATGAGCAGCGCCAACCTTGGTGGCTCGAGAGGTTACGAAGGCATGACCACCAACCCAAGCAAAACCAAAATTTATGCAATGCTCGAAGGTAGTGTTGCCACCGATACGGCTGGCTTTTTGCGAATCAACGAATTTGATGTTGCATCCAAGAAATTTGTTGGCATTGCCGCGTTTTATAAGATGCAAGAAACCAGTCATGCCATTGGCGATTTTGCTGTCATTAATGACAATGAATACTTGGTCATTGAACGCGACAATGGCTCTGGGGCAACGGCGAAATTCAAGCGCATCTATAAAATTGACCTGAGCAAAAAAGATGCAATGGGCGCAGCACAAAAAGAATTGGTAGCTGACCTGATGAACATTTCAGACGCAAATAAACTCGCACCAAGCACCGTTAATGGTGTGTTTACCTTCCCGTTTGTCACCATCGAAAATGTAATTGTCTTAAACAGCACTACCATTCTGGTTGCCAACGATAACAACTTTGATGCTAAAGGTGGACGCGGCGCAGAAGTCAAAGACCCAAACGAATTTATCTGGCTTAAACTCGAGAAACCACTCAATGTGGCTGCGGGTGTTGGACGCTAATTAAACACTTCGGGTACTTCCTCCCTCCTATGCCCCTCGAGACACTCGAGGGGTTTGTCGTTTGATTAGACTTAGGCAGGCTTTGGCTTTTAATTTCTTATCTCAGTGGGTCATTCAATTTGCGAAAGAATTTTATCTCCTAGGAAATGAACTTAAGGGTACTACTTAAGAGATTGCTTAACTTTGACTTTGTTTGCAATGACAAGGTATTAGGTTCGTCATTGCAAGCCGAGGAAGCGACGATGCCTGAAAGTGCGTGTTTATGGTCAAGAACAAGGGAAAGCAATCTCTCGAGATACCAAAATTTAATCCATTTCTTTTTTGAAACTGTATTCTCAGACTACCGTTTTTGACAACAAAAAACCCCGCTCTGACTCGAGCGGGTTGGATAGTTTGTAATCTCGAGTGGGGTATCCGCCACTCGAGACTGGTGTTTTAGCGAGCAACTGTGGCGTTGTAACGTTGTAATGCGGCATCAGATTTGACTTTGGCTTCGTCCAAGGCTTGTTTGGCGGGTTTGCCTTTGAGGACTTCTTCCCAAGCACTGACCACATAAGTACGAATTTCGGTGAATTGCCCCATCAAGCAACCGGCACTAACGGTGTTGACTTTACTGGTCTCGAGTTGACGAATGGCGGTGATAAAATTTTGGTTTTTGCTATGACCAGATTGCACTAACGGCGTTTTGGTTACACCTTGAATTACAGGAAAGTAACCCGTGTTTAAGTGCCAACGTCCTTGGGTAGCTGGGTCAAGCATCCATTTGATGAAGCTAAACGCACCGTCTTGTTCGGTTTCAGTAAAGCCTTTGAGCATCCAGAGGCTTGCGCCACCAATAGCGACACCGTTGCGTTCTTTGAGGAATGGGTAGAACGAAGTGCGGATTGGGAATTTTCCACCAACTGCTCGAGTTGCACCGAATAGATTGGCGGTAGAGGAGACATAAATGGCAGCCTGACCATTGACGAAAGTATTTAAGCTGGCAGTGCCGTCACGTCCGACTGGGGCAGCGAATCCACCAGCCGTTAAACGCGCCATCATTTCTAAAAAAGCAACCGAGGCTGGGTTGTTAAAGGTCGTTTCGGTGGCTCGAGCTTTGCGTCCATTTTCGTTGTTGCAGTAGGCTTGTCCACTGTTGTAACCAAATTGTTCAATAAACCAAGAATCAGCATGGAAAGTAATACCGTAACGGGTGGTTTTACCGCTTGCGTCCTTAACCGTGAGGCGCTTAATCGTGTCCTCGAGTTGGGCGAGGTTATAAAATGGGCGTTGTTCGACTTTGCTGCTGTTCAGGGCATTGGCATTAAAGTAAAGTAAAGGGTTACTCGAGTTAAACGGCAAGCTGTACATTTTGCCGTCTACCGTGTAGTAATTGCGTGGTTGCGAAACCAGTTTAGAAATATCAAAGTTCTCTTTTTTTGCCATGTCTTCGAGCGCAACCACTGCCCCAGAATCCACCATAAAGCGTGTGCCAATATCGTAGACCTGTACCACGTTGGGATAGCCCTTCCCAGCTTGTAGGGCAGCCCGCATTTTGTTTAAGGTATCGTCGTAGTTGCCGCTAAATTCGGCTTTGATAGTTACTTTATCTTGGCTGCTGTTGTAGTTTTTGACCAAGAGTTCGATTTGTTCGCCGATGCTACCGCCAAGTGCGTACCAGAAAGTCACAGTGGTGCGTCCACCTTGTGCCAAAGACAATGCTGCTGCGCTAAGCACTGCCAAACCAAGAGCCAAAAACCGTTTTTTCATACGTCCTCCGTTGAACCACTCAAGTGGATAATCGTTGTATTAAGTTGTTACTCGAGCGCTTAGCCTTTTAAGCTACCCATGGCAATACCGCGTACAAAAGCACGTTGGGCAAACAAGAAAGCCACCAAAGTGGGCAGTAAAATAATCACGGCGGCTGCCGCCACGATGTTGTAACGCACGGCTTCGTCGGAACTAATGAAGCGCAGGGCAATTTGGGCAGTGCGTAATTCCTCGGAGTTGGTGACCACAAGTGGGTATAAATACATGTTCCATGTGCCAAGAAAAGTGAGTGCTGCTAATGCTCCAAGGGCTGGGGTTGCCAGTGGCATGGCAATGTGCCAGAGCATCCGCAGATGTCCAGCCCCATCCATCCGAGCCGCATCAAAGAGTTCTTGTGGAAGGCTCTTAAAGAACTGGCGCATCAAAAAAATACCAATTGGACTGGCAATGAATGGCAGTGTTAGTGCCAGATAAGAATCTATCCAGCCAAGGCGGTTAATCATGATGTAAAGCGGTAAAAAAGTGACTTCGCCCGGTACGAGCAATAAACCAATCACCAACGCAAAAATAAAATTGCTCACAGGGGAATTGATTCGGGCTAAGGCATAACCCGTACAACTTGAAATCAGCATCACCCCGAGGGTCACTAGGCTCGAGACGAGGAAACTATTACCCAAAAAACGCAGCACTGGAAATTTCTCGAGGGCAATCTGGTACGGCTCTAAGGTCGGGTTAGGTGGAAAAAAACTGGGGTTGTAAACATCCCCATCCGAACGAAAACTGACCGAAAGCATGGTCAGAAGTGGCAAAACCAACAGCGCCGCGTACAAGCTGATGCCAATGTAGAACAGCACTCGAGCCAAGATTTTATTCATAATGCACCTTGCGTCCAATGAATCTAAATTGCAGCAATGCCAGAATCAGCAGCACCAAGAATAAAATTACGCTTTGGGCGGCAGCGTAGGTTTGCCTAAAATTAAAGAAGGCTTCTTGGTAAATACGGTAAATCCAGACCATACTCGAGTCGGCAGGACCGCCTTGGGTTAGCAAATGAATCTGTCCAAAGGCGGTCAGGGAACGCAAAAAAACCAGTAATGTGACCAGAAACAGGGTAGGGGAGATGAGCGGAATGGTAATACTCCAAAATTGTTGAATCCCATTTGCACCATCTATTCTGGAGGCTTCGTACAAGTCTTCAGGGATTTGTTGCAAACCAGCCGTCAGTAAAATCGCCGCAAAACCAACTCCAGCCCATGCAGTAATGACTGCCAAGGTCGGAAGCGCCGTACTGGTATCAAGCAACCACTGCTTCGGCTCGAGACCAAGCGAGGCGAGTATCCAATTTGCCCAACCGGTCTGTGGATTTAAGAACCAACTCCAAGCAATTGCCGCAACACCTGTCGGGACAGCCGTGGTGAGGAAAAATAAGGTGCGATAAATTGCCACTCCGACAAACGGACGCGAAATCAAAAGTGCCGCCGCAAATGCCAAAATAATCTCGAGTGGCGCGACAATCAAGGCAAAATAGATACTCTGCCAAGCGCTTTGCAGGTTTTCGGGACGTGAAAATACTTCGATGAAATTTTCTAGTCCCGCAAAAACACGGTTACGCCCCAGTAAACCCTCGCGTTGAAACGACATAATAAAGGCTTCGATGGTTGGTAAAATCACAAAAGCACTCAGCAGTAAAACCGCAGGCACAAGTAGAATCAACATCTCGAGCCAGTCTGGACGTGGTTTCCACAAGATTCGCTTTTGCTTGGCTGAACTCGGTAGCACCCTTTCCATAAGCCGCAATCTACGAAGCGAGTATCAAGGGTTTGTCAATCACAAAACCCTGACAAATTCAGTGCGCTGATTGAAGAGCCATACTCGAGGGTTGATCTTTTAATGAAAAACGCTGACCGATTCGAGGCACAATCACTTCACCGCTTAGACCAGCAAGTTGCCATGCTTTACTCGCCTCGAGTTGCCAACTCTGATTTGTCCAGCCGAAACCATCACCTATGGCATCCTCATGTCCACTGATGTGCATTAAAACAGTACGTTTTGGTCTGAGCGCCTTTGCAAAACGCTGCACCAACGAAAACGAAACATGACTGGTCGGTTCTCCATTTGCATTTTGATGGTACGCCCAAGTATTACAATCAATCAGTAGTAAATCGCAACCTGCAATTGCATCAAAGGCGGTTTGCTGGGGAGGGCTGGGTTTCTCGAGCCACAGGTTCGTGGCATCCAAATCCCAAAGCAGTACAGTTCTAAAGTTTTGGGTCTGAACAATAAATCCTGCACAGGTAGCAAGGCGCTCCTCGCCATAAGGCGGGAATAAATCAGCGCTCGAGTGGGCAATGGTAACAGGCGTGACCAGTAAATCTTGCCCAAGAATTTCAATCGGTTCAAGTAAATGACCAGATGAAATATATTCAAGCGAAGATATTAAGTTGACTTGTTTTAAGACATTGGGTTGTTGACGTTCAAGCCACATTTGACTACCTTCACGCATCCATAAAAACGGACGGGTAGAAAGTTGCCGTTCACGCCAACTCGAGCGCCCAAAACCAACCACAATACGGTTCAAATCCGCCACATGGTCTGGATGCCAATGGGTTAAAAGCACCGCATCTAAACGCGGTTGCTGTACCAAATCTGGATTCTCGAGTAAACTCTGGCAGACCCCGCCACCAGCGTCCACTAAAATGTGCTGTTCGAGTCGCTGATTTTGCCAGCCCAAAATCGAAACCGAAGTGTTGGCAGTGCGTTCAGGGTCTTGGCAACGCGCACAATGACAACCAAATTCTTTTTGCCAAGCGTGATCAAGACCATTGATCACCAATTCATAAGTTAGCATTTGCAAAGAAGTTACGCTGATTTGGTCATGGAAAAGTCTGGTCAATGTCTTAAGTAGCAAATTCATGATACTTTCTACCCATGACCATGACCACAACAGCCATCAAACCCTCGTTTATTATCGGAGTTGCTGGAGGTACAGGCAGTGGTAAAACGACTGTTACCGAACGAGTTCTCGAGGTTGCTGGGGTCGGTAGTGTGGCAATCCTTGCCCAAGACAGTT
>JBEGTV010000151.1:0-6495 GCA_041179225.1 Deinococcota bacterium
ACTAAGCTACTCGAGCCACATGCCAACGGCGCAATCATGCCTAATTTCATCAATGGCGATGAAGGTTTATCCCGCGACCAAGCGGCTTATCCAGAAACCCAGCGCAGCTTGTTAAAAGCGCTCAAACAAAAACTTGACTTTGAAAACCTGTTTGCTTTGACTCGCACCGCCCCTGAGCGTTTGGGTTGACCACACGGAGAACAAACATGAATAAACTCTTTTGTTTTTTGGGTGTGGTTGCGCTTTTAGCTGGGCTTAGTTTAGCCCAGTCAAACCTCACTTGGCGGGCGCTCGAGTACACCAAAGACCAAAAACTCGAGTACCGTTATCAGCCCAGCAGTACACTGTCTTTTTTGGCAACCGTCAGTATCACCTCGAGCCAGAAAAAAACGTGGTACGGTGCGGCAGCACTTAACTTAACCGCAATTCTGCGACAGGAAAAAGATGCTAAACCCGAACCAAGTGGCTCGTTTAATACGCTTTTAACCCAATCTTTTTTGACCAACGAATTTATTTTTATGGCGTTTTCTAACCTCGAGTTTCGGGTTGGGGTCAAAGCCGATTCAATGGCACAAATTAAACTAACCGTGACTGGCACACTCGAGTTGGCGGGGCGAAAAGGCTTTGTGGTGCGGGTTGAAGCTCCAGATTCAAAAGGCATTGTGGTTCTCACTTCTGAATTTGTGATTGACCCAAGTTTTCCGATTCCCTTAAGGATTCAGACCTACCAAAGCGGCAAGTTGGAACAACGTATCGAATTACTAAAATTTTTATAAGTTGTCCTAGACAGCAAAAAAACGTACTAAAGGCATCACGCTCATATCACGCCAAGTTCTGTACAATCAGCACAGTTCCAATCAGGAGGATGTTATGAAAAAACTTATTTTTGCCGCCATCGCCTTCTCGAGCCTCGTCTATGCCCAAAGCGCTACCAGTTGGTCAACTGATGTTAAAGTCGTGACCTTAGAAGCCAACAAAACCGTTTCGGTCACAGGTAAATTTGAGGATGGTAAACCAATGGAAGACCTGCGTTGGGCAAGCACCAGCAGCATGGCGTGTTTCCCAGCCACCCAGAATGCTAATTTTAGGGGAAACCATGTGTTTTTTGCAACCCGTATTCCAACCAGAGGCGAACTGCGAATTAAACTGATTCCCAAGGACACCAATCAAAAAACCAGTATTTATGCTTACAGCATTGCGACCAATAATTTTAGGCAACCCCCTGCCATTCAAAGTGCTGTGACTTGCGAAGCCGAACACACTTGGGATCGTCCGAAAAAAGACAAAACCCAAGACCACACCCGTCCGTTACCCGCCCCACTGGTTTCAATGGGCAACCCATACAATGTTTTTGTTGGTGTAAGCGGTATAGCTGATGTCAAAGCGGGTGAATTTACCGTAGAGTTTGAATGGAAACAATAATATCAAAAAATAAAAAGACGGAACTGAAGTTCCGTCTTTTTATTTGCATGGCGCATTATTGCACAGTGACGTTGATGCTAAGCGTGGTGGTCTGACCTGTAGCCGTATTTTCTAAAGTAATCAGCACTGGGTATGTACCGAAGCTGTTGGTACTCTCGAGGTTAAAAGTAAATTTGAGGCTTGGATTGCCGTTGCTGTCTGTGATTAAGCTACATTGGTACATGCTGACTTTTAAGGCATCTGGAGTGACAATACCTTTAACTTTAACCACTTGATCTAGGGCAATAAAACCATATTGCAAACGAATCAGTTGAGCATTATCAATCAAACTCATGGCATTGATTTCAAGGCTGCTTTGGCTGGTGGCAAAAATATCAACGGTAGCCGTGGTTTGCCAATTGGCGGTTTGTGCAAAGGCAAGACTGGCATATGTTCCAGCAAGGGTCGTGACGAGGGCGAGGGCAGCAAGTTTTAAGTTTTTCATATTGTTCTCCTTAAGCGTGGGTGTTTCCCGTTTGCTTAGGGAATAGTTTGCGCTTGCTAAGCGCAGAAAAAACGCAAGGCTCGAGGGGATTTGATGAAGTCCTCGAGCCTGCCTTAAAAACATCTTGTATGGTGTGATAGACAACTTTATTGAACCGCCACAAAATCGGTCACTTCACAACTTCTGCATCAATACCGTGGTAAATCCCGTTCGAGGAGGGTTGCACCAGCCCCGCAAGTAATTTTAAGCATCGCGTCGCTTGGTTTGGTCTGGGCTAATTTGCAATTAAAGACATTGATTAAACGCACTGGGACAACAGTACGCCCACCAAGCACTTGCACTGGACGCGGTAACTCGAGACTGGTGTTGGCAAAAACATTTTGTACCGTGGTGCTGCCGCGTTCAAGCAGCAATTTAATACCGTTGTATTCCCACGCCAATTTGCCATTTTCGGGTTCAAAACGCCCACCAAAGGCTTTGGCAAACTCGAGCGGCGCAATAAAAGCCACAGTTGGATCAATCACACGGTTTGGGGACATGGTGGCGGTAGGTATAGAACCTAGCACAACGCTGTTTTTACAGGGTAGTTCGGCATATGCTTCCCGAAAACCCGTGGTGTTAAAGGTGGCGCTCCAAGCTAAATTGATTTTTTCGGGCAGGGTCATCTTGATTTGATTTGACTTCGCAATGTCATCTAAGAATGCAAAATTCGCTACTTGCGGTAAAAGCAACAAACCACTTTCGGGTTCAAAACCAAAACGTTGTTGCCGTAGCGTACCGCCATCAAATTGCCAAGTCACCAAAGGCGATTGTTCACGATTTAACTTGATTTTTGGGTCAAGCACCACTTCAACTCGAGTTCCGACACAACGCATTTTTAGGCTTGCGCCTCGAGCCAAAGATTCGGTGGTGACCATCTGATTATTTGCCCCCGGAGTACGAATAACACTAAAGCCATTGGTATTCTGCGCTAAACCCAAACCAAGCAGCACCGCACCCACAAAAACCAAAGTTGTTTTCATAAAACTATTCTGCTCTAAAAAAATGAGGAGAGCCGTTAAAATCATCACTCCTCGAGAATCCGCACTTCAAGAACACCATGCCGACAACATAATTCGATTTGGGCATTGGGCATACTAAGCCATGTATTCAGTTCTCGAGGCTCGAGCAGGATTGGGACGCAGCCATCCAGCCAAAGCGCGACTGGCGGGTAATGACTGACTTCGAGAATTTCGATTTGCTTGGGGCTAAGCGCCAGCACCAGATGAAAAACCCGAGTTTCAAGCATTTGTCTGCCAATGACTTCAAGGTTTTTATCGGTGCGCTCTAAACTGGTGTGCGGCACAAGCGGCGATATAAAAACCAGAGGGGCGAATAAGCCCCCCTTATGAATGCGCTGCATATGCTTTAAGCCGATGCAGACCGAGCTTGACGTTGACGGCGTACAGGTGGGGCTTCAAATGGAATATCCTCGGTGGGTGCTTCGGCTGTGCTGTCTGCATTGCTTCGGCGTTCAAGAATCTCGAGACGGTCAGCACTGATTTGTAACTTAGAGCGTTTTTGCCCAGCGCTGTCTGTCCAAGAATCTGACTCGAGCCGCCCGGACACAAAAATCGGTGTGCCTTTGGGAAGCATCGCGGCGCTTTCGGCTAATGAACCCCACAGCGTGACATCCAAATAATGGGCTTTATCGCGCCAGTTGCCACTGGCATCTTTCCAAGATTCATTGACCGCCACCGAAACACTGGTGACAGGTGTTCCACTGCTGGTGTGACGCAACACCGCATCTTTGGTCAGGTTGCCAGCAATCACGGCGCGGTTGACCCCTTCGAGCAGCCTGTACCCACCAGTGCGGTCAGCAGTTAAACGTTCGGTACTCGATTCTTTTAAGACCTCGAGTTGATTTACCCGCAGCACCACTCGGCTGCGTTTCTCGCCAAGGTCGTTTTCCCATGCTTGGTATTCGAGTTTGCCCTCGAGCAACAAGGCTGCACCCGGTTTGAGGCTTTCCGCCATGCTTTCGGCGTTCTTCGAGGTGTACTCGGCACGGTGATACCAAGCCACACTGCGAACCTCGCCAGTGCTGTCGGTGATGGTGCTGTCGCCAGCTACGGTAAATGATAAGACGGCAGCGCCATTGGGGGTGTAACGAAGTTCTGCATCCCGAACCAATGCGCCAATTAAAATAATACTGTTGATACCTCGAGCCATAATCTGTTCTCCTTGCTGTTCTCTGTGAATAAATTGCTTGAATGCCTAGTATGCTGCTTTGACACTCGAGTGTGTCGTTTATGGTTATAGCATAATGATGCTGGATTGTCAAGCTCTACCTTTCGCACAAATTTGAACCAGCCCTTCTATCGCGTTAGAATCCCTGCGTGCGTTTAATCCCCGATGGAACTCGGTACTACCCTCCCAAAGACGAAACTTGGCGCGAATCCTTACGCTCTAAGCTCGAGCGGGTGCTGCACCTGTGGGGCTTTGACCCTGTGCAAACCCCTGCTTTGGAGGTTTTTAACCCAGTTCATCCACTTGCCGATAAGGGCTTTAAGCTGGTAGACCGTGACGGCACAGTGCTGATGCTGCGCGGTGAGTACACCACCAGTGTGGCGAATCTGGTACGCACCCTGCCCGAACCGACCTACCCTGTGCGCTTGCGTTACAGTGGCACACTCTGGGTGCGAACACGGGATGCAGAACTTGGCAGGCAACGCGAATACACTCAGGTTGGCGCGGAATTGCTTGGGGTGGACACCCCACTTGCCGATACCGAAATTCTGTCCTTAGCCCTCGAGTGCTTAGACAGTGTGGGTTTTTCCAAGGCAGCCGTTGAAATTGGTCATCCGGGTTTTGTGCGGGCGGTGCTAGAAGCCACCAAACTCGAGCCAGACGCGATTCAAGTGCTTCGTGTAGCAGTGCATCGCAAAAACGCCCCAGAATTATTGGCGCAACTCGAGGCGTATAAAATTACGGGAACAGTCAAACAAGCTGTGCTGCGCTTAATAGATTTATACGGCGATATTCGCGTACTCGAAGAAGCGGAAGATATTGCCATTAACGATGCGGCTAAAGCTGCCTTAGAGAACGTTCGAGCAGTGGCTCATTTACTCCCACCAGAACGGTTCTTATTTGACCTTGGAATCGCTCGGGGACTTGACTATTACACTGGTGTGATTTTTCAAGCCTATACCCCAGATTTTGGACAACCACTTTGCGGAGGTGGGCGTTACAATGCTGGATTACCAGCCGTTGGTTTTGCCATTGGACTCGAGCGCCTAATGACTGCCCTTGGACAAGCCCCAAGTCTCGAGACGGCAATTGCCATTAGCACATCAAGTGCTGCCGCCCATAACCTTCGCAAACAGGGTAAGCGCGTGATTCAAGCCTGGACGAATAGTCAGACCGAACTCGAGGAAGCGGCTCGAGCATGGGGTGTGCCGTATATTGTTCTTGAGAACACCGTGATTCGGTTGTCAGATGGTGCAATTGTGGGCTTGGAGGAATTATGCTGACCATTGCCATTCCAAGTGGTGAACGCAGTAAAAAATTTGCTTTGGATGCCTTGCGGAACGCTGGTCTCGAGATTCCCGCTTTGGATGATTCGCGCAGTTTGCGGTTTGAATTCCCAGAATTAACTTTGCTGCTGGTTAAAGACCCAGATGTACCAGTCTATGTGGATGTCGGTGTGGCAGATTGCGGTGTGGTTGGTAAGGACTGGATTCTCGAGGCTGGGCGGGATAATTTTGAACCCGTGGACTTGGGTGGCAATTCGTATCGGTTCTCCTTGATTACTGTGGCAGGAAGTTCTCGAGTGATTGAACGAGTGGCGACCAAGTACCCTCGGGCAACACGGGGTTTTTTACGTGACCGTGGCATGTTGGCAGATGTCATTTCCTTGAATGGTAAAATTGAATTAGCAGCTTTAACGGGCTTAGCGGATGCAATCGTGGATATTGTTGAAACGGGTCGGACACTAACCGAAAATGGTTTAGTCGAACGCGAGCAATTGTTGCAACTCAGCACTCGGTTTATTGTTAATCGGGCTGCGCTAAAACTCAAAGCGGCTCAATTGCGGGGGTTAATTCATCGTCTCGAGCAGGAACGACTTAAAATCGGCTAGACTAGGGCATGTCCTTACAAAACAAAGTGATTCTGGTGACTGGCGCAGCCGGCGAAATCGGTGCGGCAACCGCCAAACTTCTGGCTTCTCGAGGCGCAAAATTGGTACTGACCGATATGAAAATGTCTGCCCTCGAGAGTTTGGGTATTGCGGAGGCGTTGCTGCTTGAACATAATGTGACTCAGGAAGCCGATTGGCTGCGGGTCATGGCGGCAACCAAGGAGCGTTTCGGGGGACTGCATGGTTTGGTCAATAACGCTGGGATTGGTGGCACGCCGGGCAGTGTGATTTCTTATTCACTCGAGGCGTTCGAGCAGGTCATGGCTGTCAATGTGACTGGTGTGTTTTTGGGGCTTAAGCATGGTATTAAACTGATGCTCGAGGGGCGTAGTGGCAGTGTGGTCAACATCTCGAGTGTTGCAGGAGTGATTGGTTCACCGGGCATGATTGCTTACAATGCAGCTAAACA
>JBEGTV010000152.1:0-6482 GCA_041179225.1 Deinococcota bacterium
TTCAGCACCCAATTCACCGAGGTACTGCACAAGGTTATAAGTGAATGAATCGTAGTTATCTATGACAAGAATTTTTTTCATGCAGAATTCCTTTTTGGGCGGGTGAAAAGTCGAGCGAGGCTTCTTGATTCTAAACATGCACCTTGCGGGCAGAATCGCAAGCCCCGCCCCTACGAAAGACCAAGGGCAGATTGGTTTGCCTCGAGATATAGGCGCAAGCGTGCAGCATCCACGGCGCGTTCGGAGGGGGTTGCGTAACGACCTTCACCATACGTTTTGTACAAATCATCGTTTTTGTATCTTGGAAAAATATGGGTATGAAAATGCCAAACATCCTGATTGCCACTCGGTTCATTATGCTGGCGTGTAGAGACTCCATCACACACATACACTGCCTTGAACGCCAGCGCCACGGCTCGAGACACCCGAGCAATTTCAGAAGCAAACTCGAGGGGGAGTTCGTAGATGTTCTCAAAATGCTGGTTCGGCACAATCAAAACATGACCAGAATTACGCGGCGAACGCCACAAACAAATAAATGCTGTGACAAGGTTAGAACGCCAAATCACATCCTCGGCTCGGGAAAGCGGAAACGAATCGGTAAATTCATCTCGAGCCACGGTACAAAACGGACAACGATAATCTTTGGGGGCATGTGAAATCACAACATTCCCCGCGTCTCGAGCCAACGATGCGGGTTGCCCAGAATATATTTTCTGGTCTTCTCAAAATGAACTTCATCTCGAATAATTGAATCGTGAAAACTACGTTCCCACAAACGTTTCTCGAAAGGTTGCCAACCAAATTGACGTACACCATGAATATACGCATTAGTGGTTAATGACTTAAATGCACCAACCACATCGAACAATGAAACCCCATCATCCGTAGGGGAGACCCTTGTGGTCTCCCTGTGCAACGCGGCATTGGTCGTGTCACCGTGTAATGTGGGATTGACATTCAAATCCAATACACCAATTTGGTTATTTACATGGTGCAATTCAACAGTTATATCGTAGTTTTGTGATGTGTATTGTTTATCATCGTTTTGTGGCAGGGCGACCACAAGGGTCTCCCCTACGGGTTGATTGGGATTTATCCAGATAATTCCGTGAATGTGGTCGGGCATGATGATGAATGCGTCTAGTTCAATTTCAAATCGGTTGGGTAATTCATTCCAAGTTTTGAGGATCATGTATCCAGCTTCATTTAATTGCATTCCTTCTCGAGTAATTTCGCCAAACCAGTTGGCTCGAGTTTGGGTGCAGATGGTTACAAAGTACGCGCCTGTACTCGAGTAATCGTAATTCTCGAGCCTAATGCTTTTTCTTTGGTTTTGGAATCGTTTTTGAATCATAACCCTGCTTCAGCGAGTTCCACAGCCCGCCGCAAGGCTCGAGCCTTGGAAATACTTTCTTCATATTCAAAAGTTGGACTCGAGTCTGCGACCACCCCACCCGCCGCTTGAATGTGAATTTTGCCGTCTTTGACCAGGGCGGTGCGAAGCGTCAGTGCCATGTTCATACTGCCATCAAAGGCGATATAGCCAAATGCCCCACCATACCAACCGCGTCGTGTGTTCTCGAGTTCTTCTATTATTTCCATGCTGCGTATTTTTGGTGCGCCGGTCACTGTTCCCATTGGTAATGTGGTGGCAAGTGCATCTAAGGGTGTTTTACCGTCCGCCAGTTCGCCGCGTACATCCGAAACAAGGTGCATGACATGGCTATAGCGCTCGATAAACATCAGGTCGTGAATGCGAACTGTGCCGAATTTGGCAATTCGTCCGATGTCGTTTCGTCCTAAATCCACCAACATAATGTGTTCGGCGCGTTCTTTCGGGTCGTTTTTAAGTTCATACTCGAGGGCAAGGTCTTCTTCGGGTGTATTGCCGCGTTTACGAGTCCCCGCAATTGGGCGGGTAATCACGGTTTTACCATCGGATTTGCATAGGCTTTCTGGACTGGCTGCCACAAAAGTGCAATTGCCAAACTCGAGGTAGCCCATGTGGGGGCTTGGATTGACATTGCGTAATGCTCGGTACACCGCAAACGGGTGGGTGTGCAGGTCGGCACTAAAACGCTGCGAAATCTGCACCTGAAAAATATCACCAGCGCGGATGTATTCGAGGGCTTTTTCGACTGCCAACTCATAGTTTTCTTGTGTCCAGTTGCTGCTAAATTCGCTTTTGCGGCTGGGGCGGTCTCCGGGTACGCCGGGTAGTGCGCCGCGCAGTTTGCGCTCTAAGTCGGTGACGGTCTCGAGGGCAGTGGTGTAACTGCTTAAGTCTCCGCCAGTGGCAACGCCCACAATAAAAATGCGGTGCTTAAGATGGTCAAAAATTACCATTCCTTCGGGGGCTATAAAGTGCAAATCTGGAATACTGAGTTCATCTGGGTTACTTGAAGGGAGTTTTTCGTAAACCCGCACTAAATCGTAACTCGAGTAACCGACTGCCCCACCAAAAAAATCTGGGAGGTTCGGGTCATGTGTGGCAGTTGCTGTGGTTTTTTCGTACAGCACCCGAAGCGGGTCGTCGGTCTCGAGTGTAGTATTGCCAAAACTGCCCGTTAAAGTCACCGTGCGTCCAAAGCCTTTGATACTGCCCTGAACCCCAACGCCAATAAAACTGTATCTAGCCCAGCGTTCGCCGCCTTCGACACTCTCGAGCAGAAAACTGATTTGCTGTCCAGCCGCCACTTTGAGGTATGCCGAAACAGGTGTCTCGAGGTCTGCAAGGATTTCACGGTATACGGGTACTCGAGTGCCGTTTGCAATTTTTTGAAATTCTGCCAAATTGATGTTCATATTTACCCCTTTTTCGTAGGGGCGGACCCCCGTGTCCGCCCTGATTTTGCGTATCGCGTTTTGCATTTGCATTTTGCATGTCGGGCAAGGCGTGCCTTGCCCCTACGGTTTTCCTTTTGCCCTTCGCCTTTCGCCTTCTTCTCCAAAACAAAAACACCCGAAAATCTCTTCTCGGGTGCGTGAATACAAAAAAATAGCAGCCCGTTATCCGAGTTGCCACCACCAGTTTGTACGGGCTTGCTTCATCGCTAAGAACCGTATCATTTCAGGCTGTGTTTTGTCTAGTTTGGGTTAGAATGTTTATGAACTTGTCTTAAGGTTGCGTTAAGTCATTTCAATTACATTGATATGATGGCACTCAGGTTTTATAATACGTTATTCTTGGAGGAGATATTTATGCCGCGACCTAAAAAAGTGAAAATTGAGGCAGTTACCAGTTCTAAAACCATTCGTGTTCCAGTCTGCCCCGTGCGTGGCAGTGTGATTTACCCAAGCATTGTTCAGTCGGTGGATGCGGGTCGTTCGATTTCTGTGGCGGCGATTCAAGCTGCCGCCGACGGCGATAAGAACATGTTTATTGTCTCGCAGCGAAGTAAGGATGTGGATGAACCAAAAAGGGACGACTTGTACGATGTTGGTACACTGACCACGATTTTGCGGATGCGTCGCAATCCTGACGGCACAGTCGGGACAATGATTCAGGCTTCGGCGAGGGCTAGGGTTCATACCTATTATTTTGGCGACTCGTACATCGAAGCCGACGTTGAAATTTTAGAAGACATCGAAGGCGACACAGCCCAAACCATTGCGATGAAACGCGAGTTGGAGACCCGTTTTTCTGAGGTGGCTCGAGGTAAGAATTTGCAGCAAGACACCTTGCAACTGATTCAGACTTTAGAGAACCCCGGGCAACTCGCTGATCAAATTGCCTTTAACTTGGATTTTAAGCTCGAGGATCGTCAAGCGCTGCTCGAGGAACTGAGTGTCCTTGACCGAATGAAGCGGGTTTTGGTGCTACTGGTTTCTGAACTCGAGTTAAGCCAAGCCCAGCACCGCATTCAAGTCCAGGTCAAAGAAGAAATAGACCGCAACCAGCGCGAGTATTTTTTGCGTGAGCAGATGAAAGCGATTCAAAAAGAACTGCGTGGTGAGGAAGAGGGCGATGATGAAGTCGAAGCCTTCCGAGCCAAAATCGAAAAACTTGGGTTATCTGAGGACACCAAAAAAGAAATTGATCGTGAACTCAACCGCCTTGCGCGGATGCACCCGGACAGCGCCGAAGCCTCTGTGACCCGAACCTACCTGACTTGGATTACCGAGTTACCGTGGAATACCCGCTCCGAGGATATGCTGGACTTAAAACAAGCCGAGAAAATTTTAGAAGAAGACCATTACGGCTTAGAAAAAGTCAAAGATCGGGTTCTCGAGTTTTTAGCGGTCAGGTCTTTGCGTAAATCCCGTGCTGAAAAAGGCGAGATGGCGGTAGCGGACGTGAACAAAGGACCGATTCTGGTCTTTGTTGGACCTCCGGGGGTCGGTAAAACCAGTATTGCCAAGAGTATTGCTAAAGCCCTTGGGCGTAAGTATGTGCGAATCGCTTTGGGTGGCGCTCGGGACGAAGCCGATATTCGCGGGCATCGCCGCACCTATATTGGTTCGTTGCCTGGACGAATTATTCAGGGCTTAAAGACGGCTGGCACAAAGAATCCAGTGTTTTTGCTGGACGAAATTGATAAGCAAGGCTCGAGTTACCAAGGCGACCCAAGTTCGGCGCTGCTCGAGGTGCTTGACCCATCGCAAAACGAATTTTTTACCGACCATTACCTTGGTGTGCCGTTTGACCTGTCCGAAGTGATGTTTATTGCCACGGCGAATTTCCCAGAGCAAATCCCCGCGCCGCTCCTTGACCGTATGGAATTTATTGATTTTAACAGTTACATTGAGCAAGAAAAACTCGAGATTGCCAAGCGCTATATTTTGCCGCGCCAGACGCTCGAGAACGGCTTAAAGGACAATCAAGTTTTGGTTACAGATGCGGCACTCTTGCGTTTAATTCAGCATTACACCCGCGAAGCTGGGGTGCGTACTTTAGAACGTGAAGTTGGGTCTTTGTTGCGAAAAGCCGC
Source organism: Deinococcota bacterium (assembly GCA_041179225.1). GTDB lineage: Bacteria > Deinococcota > Deinococci > Deinococcales > JAAFIG01 > JAAFIG01. Next base: position 4,935 of record JBEGTV010000152.1, read on the forward strand.
CCGTAAACTGGCAAATGGCGACCTGAAACGGGTACGAATCGGCGATACTGACCTCGAAAAATACTTAGGTGGACAAAAACACCAAGTCGAACGTGAAAACCTCGAGAATCTGGTCGGTGTGGCAACAGGAATGTTTTATACCCCAGTCGGTGGCGATATTCTCTTTATCGAAACCAATGTCATGCCGGGCAAAGGTTTAATTTTAACGGGGCAACTTGGCGATGTGATGAAAGAATCGGCTCGAGCCGCCCTGAGTTATGCCAAGAAAAATGCAGCCCGTTTTCACATTCCTTTAGAGCGCATAGACGAACGTGAAATTCATATTCATGTTCCAGCCGGCGGTATTCCCAAAGAAGGACCCAGCGCTGGTGTAACCATGACCACCAGTTTAATCAGTGCGCTGACTGGTGTCCCAGCCCGCCATGATGTTTCGATGACTGGTGAAATTACCCTGACTGGGCGGGTACTGCCAATTGGTGGGCTTAAAGAAAAGGTTTTGGGTGCGCGTCGGGCGGGGATTAAACACATCATTATGCCCAAAGCCAACACTGCCGACTTAGACGATATTCCAACCCACTTACGGCGCAGCATGACTTTTCATCCTTGCGAAAACTTAGACCAAGTTCTCGAGGTGGCACTTGAAGGTGGGCTTGCGGCGCTCGAGCAACAAGCCATTAGCGATAATCTGCCTAAGAAATTGGTGCGGAAACCCCGAGCTAAATTGCAAATTAGTGCCAGTGCTTAAAGAAAAGGGCTTACCGGAGTAAGCCCTTTTCTGATTTGCGTTTTATTGAAGTGTTTAATAAACGTAAGTTATACTCATATTAAATTATGGATCAGGTCTCGGGCAGTTCGATCAATACGGTATTCGAGCCTTTGCTTGAACGTTTTGATTTGGCAGTTCATATCAACCCTAGTGAAGCTTTGACGTTGGCAACTGCGGCTCTTGAACGCTCAGAAACCGAGCATCAACGAGCCAAAGCCTTGGTACGCTTAGGTTGGGCAGAACGTTTGCTTTCGCATTTGCATGATGCCGAAATTCATAATCAAGAAGCCTTAAGTATTTTTGAACGTCTGGGAGATTTAGAAAACCATACCCTCGGTTTGGTTCTTGCTAGTGCTATTGATGTCTACTCAGGTCATCGTGAACAGTCTTATGCCCATGCAATTCAGGCACTCGAACAGGCACGTAGCATCGGAAATAAACTCTTTGAAGCTAAGGCTTGCAATGCCTTGGGTACGTTATTTGATTGGTACAGCAATCCTAGTTTAGCACTTGAGTATCTGTTACAAGCCTTGGCTTTGTTACGTGAATTAAATCAACCACTTCTGGAAAATATGGTTTTATCAAACATTGGTGCTATTCATTACCGACAAGCCGAATATGACAAAGCCCTTGGGTATTATCACATTAGTCTCGAGGGCTTACGCATCATCCAAGGCGGTTCAATGGTTTTGATGGCTCAAGTCAACATTGCCGAAAGCTTGATTAAGACTGGTAAAGCCGACCAAGCCGAAAGTATTCTCGAAGAGGCACTAATCAAAATT
>JBEGTV010000153.1:0-6461 GCA_041179225.1 Deinococcota bacterium
CTTCACCCACAAGCGGCACATTGACCGAACCAAAAGATTCTTTAAGCTCATGCAGATTTAATGTGCCGAATTCCTTGAAGAGTAAGAACATCCCGAGCATCAAAAAGGCATCGCCAACGCGATTAACAATAAAGGCTTTACGGGCAGCATTGGAATTGTTGAAATCCTTGTACCAAAAACCGATTAAGAGGAAACTGGCAACGCCCACGCCTTCCCAGCCGATAAACAAAACTGGTAAGGAATCCGCCAGCACCAGAATCAGCATAAACGCCACAAAGAAATTGAGGTAAGCAAAGAACCTCGAGAAACCCGTGTCCCCGTGCATATAGCCAATTGCAAAGACATGAATTAAAAAGCCAACACCTGTGATAATCAGGGTCATCAGGCTCGAGAGTTGGTCAAGCGCAAAACCCATGTACAAGGATTTACCCTCGCCACCAATAAATGGCAAGAACTCCCAAAGCTGCACATGCCACTGCTTGCCCTCCTCGAGAGTAGAAGTTCCGAAAAAACCAAGAAGTGCGATAATAAACGAAAGCAAAATCATGCCACTCGCCACGTAACCCGAAGTTGGTTCAGGTAGCCGCTTACCAAAAGCAATTAAAAGCAACCAACCAAGAAGCGGCGGCGCAATCATTAAGTAAAAAATATTCTCCACAATTTATCCCTTCAAACCAGATAATTCATCCACATTGGTAGACACACGCTTACGAAAAATAGCCACGATAATCGCTAAGCCAATTGCCACTTCAGCCGCCGCAAGGGTCAGGATGATAAAAACTGCTGTTTGCGCCTCGAGATTACCCCACGCTCTGGCAAATGCCACCAACACCAAATTGGCACTGTTCAGCATCAGTTCGACACACAAGAACATTTGAATCACGCTACGGCGCATCAAGAAACCGACTGCGCCAATCGAAAATAAAATACCCGCAAGGGCAATGTAATAAGGGGTTTCAACCACAATAATCACCAACCGTAGGGGCGGGGCTTGCCTCGCCCTTAACTACCAATTCTTTGTAATTTTTCTCAGGAGACTCAAGACATAACTTCTCAGGAACTCCCCCTCGCTTCGCTCGACCCCTCCAAGAGGGGTATTTTTCCTTCAACATTTTCATGCGACGACCTCCTCGGGGGTGTGGGTGGCGCGTTCCTCGAGGGTTTCTCGAGCTTGCTTGCCTTCGGGTTCGCGTTTGACCAAAGCCACCGCGCCAACAACTGCAATAATCAGCAGCAGCGACACGGCTTCAAATGGCAGTAAGAACTTGGTGAACAGGGTTTCGCCCACAGGACCCGGCGTACCGCCCTGCAAGGCTTTGGCGGCAGTCTCGAGGGCTTTAGGGGCTTTGAACAAAAAGGCTGTGTAGGCAAGCGTACCCGCCAGAACAATCCCACCCGCAATGGCTACAGGCGCAAGCCACGGCAACGGGTCTTCGTGCTGGTCTGGATACTGCGCGTTTAGGAGCATAATCACAAACAAAAACAGCACCATAATCGCGCCCGCGTAGACAATCACTTGGACACTGGCTAAGAACTGCGCCTCGAGCGTCACGAAAATACACGCCAAGGTCAGAAGCGTCCCGACCAAAGAAAGCGCACTATAAAGCGCATTTTTCCAGAGAATCGTGCCGAGCGCCCCTGCAACGGCGAGCAAAGAAAGCAAAACAAAGACAATCATCGTTTCACTATACCCTTGGCAATTGGTGCATCGCCTACCCGAGACGGACTTGAGCGCCCTGTGTCATCACCAGAATCTCGAGCCACAACCCCTATACCCACACCAGAGGCTGGCAAACTCGAGATTCGTTTGTTTGGGTTCTTTAGTGCCTCGAGCGCCTCGGCAACTTCGGCTCGAGGGGTGATGCTGTAGCCAAGTTTAACTGGCTTATTTTTATGTTCAGCTTCACGGCGTTGCGGTTTTGTACCAACCACACCGACCATCATGTCTTCTTTACCATAGACAAAATCTCGAGATTTATAATCTGCGAGTTCAAAGTCTGTGCCTAGGATAATTGCACCCGTCGGACAAGCCTCTTCGCACATGCCGCAAAAAATACAGCGCAGCATATTGATTTCATACACCGAAGCGTACCTTTCCCCCGCCGAGACGGTCTGGTGTGATGTATTCTCAGCAGCTTCGACATAAATGGCATACGCTGGACACGCCGCCGCGCAGAGCGAACAGCCAATGCACTTTTCTAAGCCATTAGCGTGCTTCGTCAGGATATGCCGACCACGAAAACGCGGTTGCAAACGAATCGGGCTTTCCGGATAGGAAACGGTTAGCGGCTTTTGAAACAATTTGCCAAGGGTCGTACCCATCCCTTTGGCGATCTCGAGAACACCCATTTTAAGAACCTCCACAGAAAAGAGCAGCACCAAACCACTCACTGAAATAATTCAAATCAAGAAAACTAAAATCAACACCAAGAGTCATTGACGCAGACTCAATGGTTGTCCAATAACATCATATTCACTCCGACGAATTGATAAAAATATTTTACTTGATGGTAAGCCAATATAGAATCTAATCTCATCTCCAACAAATTCGCCACTTAAAAATTGATTTTCAAAGGTTAGATTCTTATTAAAAACAGGAAAATTCTTGAACAAGAGGCTATTTGCTGTTACACTTCCGTTATTTAATATCTGAATTTGTGTATCCGCTTGGTCAGGACTCGACTCCCGAAACTGAAATGATGGTAGTTGAAAATTCGTAATTAATGTCAAATTAGTACCGAAAAAAGGACGGGGCTTACCTAGCCCTTTTGAAGCTGCATCTGCACACCGTTGATACCAATAACCTAGAACTGATTGAAACTTAAAAGTTCCCTGTGTTGTCTCTATCTGAACAGAGCCAGCCTTATAAAGTTTCTTAGAATCAAAGCCCAAATCGCACACAGTTTTCAATTGAGATTCCGAAGGTTGAAAAATCTTTCTCGCCCAATCTGGATCATATGAAGTTGAAAATTGAGTATTTGGAACGCACCCAACTACAAATATCAAACTAAGCATGACCAATGAATAGCATTTTTTATCTTTCCGCTTAGAAAAAACCTTAATATTCACACACTCACCTCCAAAAACATTCTATCGGCTATCAGCTTGGGTTAAGAACTTGGGCATATTGTTAAAAAATGCCCTCCTACAAGGGCGACCACGAGGGTCGCCCCTACGGTTGGACACGAACTTTCGCAATTTAACCGTAGGGGAGGGGCTTGTCCCCTCCCTGACTTGCATAAGCCTTAAGCTATTTTTGTGACCAATCAATATCATGAATGCAATTCCTTTAATCCCCAGCATTGGCTCGAGTCGGTGCGGGTCGCACAGGGTTTCTCGAGGTCACAGCAAAAATAAGAATCAATGCCAGTAAACTAATCCCGCCTAAAATCCACGGGGTATCTTTGGGAAAGTAGCCCCTGAATCCTGCTGCTACAAGCGTGTTACCAAGGGCTACAGGGAATAAGAACTTCCAACCGAACTGCATGAGTTTGTCGTAACGCATCCGAGGCAGGGTTGCCCGCACCCAAATAAAGATAAACAAGAACACACCAATTTTGGCGTACAACCAAATGAACGGGATGTTCCCGATGTTAATTGCAGCAATCTCGAGATTTGGTCCTTTGTAACCACCAAAGAAAAGGGTTGCCATGACTGCTGATGCCGTAATCATGGCGACGTACTCCGCCATTTGAAACAATGCCCATTTGATGCTCGAGTATTCGGTTAAAAACCCTGCCACTAGTTCTTGTTCGGCTTCTGGAAGGTCAAACGGTGAGCGGTTGGTTTCGGCAAACGCCGAGACAAAAAAAGTCATGAAAGCAACGCACTGGAACAGAATTAACCAGCCATTTTCGGTTTGCCATTTGACAATCTCGAGCAGGTTCATGCTGCCGACCAAAATCAGTAAACCCAAGACACTTAAACCCATGCCAAGTTCGTAACTAATAACTTGAGCGCTGGCACGAAGCCCACCCAAAAGCGGGTATTTACTGCCTGAAGCCCAACCACCAAGGAAAATCCCGTAGACACCCATGCTGGTTGTACCAAGAATAAAGAGTAAGCCAATATCTAGATTAAACACCCAAGGATCAGTACCAAATAAACTGCCAGCAGGACCGGCAGGAATTGCCCCAAAAGCGGTTAAGGACATGGTAATAGCAATAAGCGGTGCAATCCAATAGACAAATTTATCGGCTAGGGTAATGTTCACATCCTCTTTGAAGATGCTTTTAATCGCATCAGCCAAGGGTTGAGCAAGCCCAAGTGGACCCACCCGATTAGGACCCTCACGCATTTGGAAACGCCCAAGCAAACGGCGTTCGATAAGGGTCATGTAGGCGAAAGTTGTAAGCAGCCCAAGAGCTACGCCAACGGCTTTAAGTAAAACTATTAGTATCTCGAGAATCATATTTTTCCTTATGGATTGAGGTTGAATGGGTCAAGATTACTTGGAGTCACTCTGAATTTTTCTTCGCCAGCACCACGACTCACAACAATACTAAATGAGAAAGTCTTAGCGATATTTGCCAATTCACTTGGATTAAGTTGATCAAAATCGTACCTTAAACCTGGCAAAACACCTTCGATAGTGGCATTTCGGAGTTGTGCAAACTCTTTACCATCTTTATCTTCTAAGGAAAGAAATAATGAAACTTTTTTGAAATCTGTTTCTTTAGTAAATACAACAATATGTGCATGGGCATCTCTGACTTGTTGCTTAAATGCACTTGAAGCAAAGTATTGATCTCGAGCAGATGGTGTCTGCAATCCAAAACTAAAAAGTTGACAAAAAATACCAACTTTACCTGGAGTTGACATAAAATTGACAGCACCATTTACAGAAGCAAAAGGCTTCTGACCTATATAGTTTCCAGGCGATTGTGTGACAGCAGCCGTACAACCTTTTTGGGCTGAACTTTCCGATGCCACAAAAACTGTTCTTGACCAGCTTTCACCACCTACTATTCCGGGGGTGCAACTAACAACCAATCCCAAGAATACAAAAATTATTACTTTTTTTATCATAACCACCTCTCTTTACCGCTCATAAACAAAACTACGATGTCCAACTTTATACAATTCCACTATTCGATTTGTTTCATCTACAGTAAATACAATTCGGTAATCTCCAACTCGAGTACGAAATTCTTCTAAACCTGTCATTTGAATCACGCCTTGTTTTTTTGGATTCTCGAGTAACAAATTAATTTCGTTTAATACACGTTGTTCCAGCGTCTTATCCAGTACAACGAATTGCTTACGGAAGTCTTGGGTGATGTCAAGTTCATACCTCACGAATCAAGTCCAAATTCTTCTCTGAGTTGTTCAATCGTGACACGCTCAGTATCTAATTCGCGCAAAGCTGGTAATTCCAGTGCATCCCTTGCATCAAGAAGCCTATCAATAAGTTCTTCGTACTCCTCGAGCGGCAGCATAATATGGGTTTTTGTACCATTTGGGTCAATCAGGTACTGATATTGGTCTGGTATTAGTTGCATCACTTCTTCACCTCTTTAGAAAAAATTCTTAAAATCGAGAACAGCACTGCCTTAATTCTTTATGCCTCACTCGATTTCTTGGAATAAATCACACAGGTGTTCCTCGAGTTCTTCAAGGGTTTTGCCTTGGGTCATCAGGTTTGGATACTCGAGCAGCTTCCCAACCCACACATCTTCTTCAAACCGATACATTATTTTCAGGTTTTTCATATCAATCGTTCCCTCCTGATTTCACTACAATTTTGATGTTCAAAGTATCCCGCAAAATCCGAACCTCACGATCTATTTACTGACTTGAAATGCTCCAAAATCCTTAGGGGTTAAACGAAACGTGGCTTCGCTTTCTCCGAATTGAATTTTGAATGACATGGCTTGAACTTTCTCAAAGGCTTGTAATTGTGTAGGGGTATAATCGGCTGGAATCAGAGCAAAGCTAATGCGAGGTTCTTCGTCTGTCCCTGCAATAAATGGTTCTGGTTTTAATTGCAGCACGGTTTCGCCTTTTTCATCTTCTAAAGTCAGGGTGAGTTTTTTATTCTCCAGACCAGTGTTCTTAACCCGCACTCGAGTAGAAACAACAAAACGTCCTAGGCGAGATAAATCCGCCAATTCTTTACTTTGTAATAACTGGGCTTTTCCTGATGGATTGATTCTGGCAAGTGGCTCAAGAATACCGCAAGTGAATCCCACTAGATAAGTTGAACCAAAGACATTAAAATCCCCTAGTTGCTCGGTTTTAATAATAGTTGCTCCAAAATTACTAAGTTGATTAGACGTAAGTTGATTGCTCAGGGTATAATCACAGACTTGACGGTAAGTATTATCTGATGGAGCAAGCAATTGTCGCGCCCAAGGCTCGCCACCACCAAAGGTTGAACAGGCTGCAAAAAGGGGTAAAACCAGTATTAGTAACCATTTTTTCATTTTAATCATCCCCTCCTGCCATGACCGCTATTTTGA